>JBGGNI010000075.1:0-37768 GCA_041287585.1 Xanthobacteraceae bacterium | reverse complement strand
AAACACTCGCCGGCTACGACGCCGTGCTGATCGCCACCGACCACGACCAGGTCGATTACAGCCTTGTCGCCCGGCACGCGGCGCTGGTGGTCGACACCCGCAACGCCTGCGCCAAGGCCGGGGCCGACCTTGCCCGCGTGGTGCGGGCCTAATCTTCGCCCTTCGGGCGCTCGCGGCGTTGCGACTTGACGCCGGAACGGTGCGCCTTGGTCTCCAGCCGCCGCAGCTTGGAGCCGAGCGTCGGGCGGGTCGGCCGGCGCACCCGCGGCACTATGGTCGCCGCCCGCACCAGCTCCACCAGCCGCTCCAGCGCATCGGCACGGTTGCGCTCCTGAGTGCGAAAGCGCTGGGCGAGGATTACCAGAACGCCCTCGCGGGTCAGCCGGCGCCCGGCCAGCCGTTCGAGGCGCAGCTTGACCATCTCCGGCAGATTCGGCGAGCCGCGCACGTCGAAGCGCAGCTGAACCGCGGTGGACAGCTTGTTGACGTTCTGCCCGCCAGGACCGGAGGCGCGCACGAAGCTCTCTTCGATCTCCGCCTCGTCGAGCGCTATGGAGCCGGTCACCGGAATCATGGTGCGCACGCCTCAGCCGCGCTCGGGCCGGACCGGATCCTTGATGGCGTCCAGCCGGCGGCGCACGCCGTCAAGCTCGCCCATCGTCTCCGACAAGCGCTGCGCCACCAGGCGCGACAACCGGCCGGCGGCGTCCGGGTAGCTTTCCAGCGTCCGGCGGAAAATGCTGCGGGGAATGCGCAGCACGCTCGAGAGCTCGGTCGCCGTCGCGGTCACCGGCCGCCGGGTCTCGGTGAACAGCGCCAGTTCCCCGATCAGCGTGCCGGGACCGAAGCTGGACGGCCGGGCGTCCCGCCGCCGGCCGGGGTGCTCTTGCGTCAGCGCAAAGGCCCCGCTGGTCACCACATAGGCCGAATCCGCGGTCTGTCCCTCGCGAAACAAGATGTCGCCGCCACGCACGACGCGGCTCTCCGCACTGATGGCGATAATGCGCAGCGCTTCGCGACCGAGCAGCGTCAGCGTCGGTACGCGGTCGAGGATCGCGATATCGTCTTCAATGGACATCAGGTCGGCAGCGCACGGGCAGGAGGCGAATCGGGATGCGGCACTCAGGGTAGCAGCTTGTAGCCGCCGGCTTCGGTCGCCAACAGGTTCGGATGGGAGGGGTCCTTTTCGATCTTCTGACGCAGGCGGTATATATGGGTTTCCAGCGTGTGGGTGGTCACGCCGGAATTATAGCCCCATACCTCCTGGAGCAGGATTTCGCGTGCCACCGGCTTTTTGCCGGCGCGGTAGAGATAGCGCAGAATCGCCGTCTCCTTCTCGGTCAGGCGGATCTTGGAGTTGCGCTCGGTCACCAGCATCTTGGCGCCGGGCTTGAAGGTGTAGGGGCCGATCGAGAACACCGCGTCCTCGCTCGCTTCGTGCGAGCGCATCTGCGCGCGGATGCGGGCAAGCAGCACCGCGAAGCGGAACGGCTTCACGACATAGTCGTTGGCGCCGGCTTCCAGGCCCAGAATGGTGTCGCTGTCGGTGTCGTGGCCGGTGAGCATGATCACCGGAGCCTTGAAGCCCTTGCGGCGCAAAGCGCGCACCGCGTCGCGCCCGTCCATGTCCGGCAGGCCGACATCCATCAGCACCAGGTCGATGCGGCCGCCGTCGACTTCCGCGATGCCGGCCTGGGCCGAGGCGACGGCGACGGTCTCGAACTCCTCCAGCAGAGCGAGCTGCTCGACCAGGGCCTCGCGAAGTTCGTCATCGTCGTCGACGACCAGGATTCGTTGCGCGTTCGCCATTGGCGGTGTCCTGAACTTGGCACGCGGTGCAGCCTCGGGCTGGATCGCGCCGCCATCTTGAGAAAGACTCGGCCGCGCCGCACCGAACCCATCGGTCCGCTGCGGCAGGGGGCCGCCATCGTGAACGTAAAACGCCGGAAGCAGAAGACCCTCGGGCGCCAAAAGGCCGCATGTCCACCACGCGTTGGCGCGCCGCTGCGGGTTTGCGCCCGGCCCGGCGATGCACGGCGCGGCTGGCTGTTGGTCGGCGGGCGCGCTGTGCCGGTGGCGCTCGGCCGCTCCGGCATTCGGCACGACAAGCGCGAGGGCGACGGCGCCACCCCTGCCGGCACCTGGCGGCCGGTGGAGCTGCTGTGGCGCGCCGACCGCGGCCCGCGCCCGCGCACCCGCCTGCCCTGCCGCCGGATTCGCCCGGACGACGGCTGGTGCGACGCGCCGGGCGAGCGGCGCTACAATCGCCCGGTGAAGCTTCCCTGCCCGGTTTCCCATGAGGAGATGTGGCGCGACGACGGGCTCTACGACCTCGTCGTGGTGCTCGACCACAACCAGCGCCCCCGCAAGGGGCGGGCCGGCTCGGCCGTGTTCCTGCATCTCGCCCGGCCCGGCTTCGCGCCCACCGCCGGCTGCATCGCCTTCCGCCCGGCGGATCTGCGCCGGCTGCTGGCGCACGCCGGACCAAACCTGCGGATCAAGGTCGGCTGAGCGCTTTGAGCCAGCGCCGCGCCTGCGCCCGCACATTGCGCGGGGCGGTGCCGCCATAACTGACGCGGCTCGCCACCGATTTCGCCACCGAGAGCACGCCGAACACCGCCTCGGTGATTCGCGGCTCGACGCTCTGCATCTGCTCCAGCGTCACCTTGTGCAGCGGCACGCCCTCCGCGCTCGCCAGCGCGACGATGCGGCCGGTGGCATGGTGTGCTTCGCGGAACGGCAGGCCGAGCACCCGCACCAGCCAGTCGGCGAGGTCGGTGGCGGTGGAATAGCCGGAGCCGGCCGCCGCCTTCATCTTGCCCGAGTCGGCCTCCACGTCGCGCACCATGCCGGCGGTGGCGGCAACCATCAGCGAGAGGGTGGCGAGCGCGTCGAAGGCGCCTTCTTTGTCTTCCTGCATGTCCTTGGCATAGGCCAGCGGCAGGCCTTTCATCACCATCAGCAGGCCGGAAAAGGCGCCGGCGATGCGGCCGATCTTGGCGCGCACCAGTTCGGCAGCGTCCGGGTTGCGCTTCTGCGGCATGATGGACGAGCCGGTGGTGAAGCGGTCGGAGAGCTTCACCAGCCCGACCAGCGGCGAGGTCCAGATCACCAGTTCCTCGGCAAAGCGGGTGAGGTGCATCGCCGCGATGCTGGCGGCGGCCAGCGTCTCCAGCACGAAATCGCGGTCGGACACCGAATCGAGCGAATTGGCGGTCGGCCGGTCGAAGCCGAGCGCGGCGGCAGTGGCGTGGCGGTCGATCGGGAAGGAGGTGCCGGCCAGCGCGGCGGCGCCGAGCGGGCACTCGTTCAGCCGGCGGCGCGCATCGGCAAGCCGGCCGCGGTTGCGCGCCCGCATCTCGACATAGGCCAGCAGATGGTGGCCGAAGGTCACCGGCTGGGCGGTCTGCAAATGGGTGAAGCCGGGCATCACCGTGGCGGCCTCCGCCAGCGCCTTTTCCGCCAGCGCCTGCTGCAGATCGGCGATCTGCGCATCTAGAGTGTCGATGGTGTCGCGCACATAGAGCCGGAAATCGGTCGCCACCTGGTCGTTGCGCGAGCGCGCCGTGTGCAGCCGGCCGGCGGATGGGCCGATGAGCGCGGCGAGGCGCGATTCGACGTTCATATGGATGTCTTCGAGGGCGCGGGAGAATTCGAACGTCCCGGCCTCGATTTCTGACAGGATCGTGTCTAGACCGGCGGCGATCTTCTCGGCATCTTCCGCGCCGATGATACCTTTGGATGCCAGCATGTTCGCGTGCGCCTTGGAACCAGCGATGTCCTGCGCGAACAGCCGCTGGTCGAAGCCGATGGAGACGTTGATCTCTTCCATGATCGCGTCGGGACCGGTGGCGAAGCGGCCGCCCCACATTCTGTTGCTCATGGCGTCTGGGTCTCCGCGGGGCGGGCTGTGAAGCGGCGCGCCTATCTGGTCGTGGCGGTGGCTGTGGCGGCGGGGGCCGCCATCGGGCTCGCAGGCGTATACGGGATCGGGGGGTGGCCGCGCAACGGCGCCAGCGCGGCGCAGAAAGGCTGCGACGACGCCGTGCGCACCGCAGAGCGCATCGCGCCGTTGGCCAAGGGCGAACTCGCCGCCTTCGCCCCCACCCTGGAACCGCGGCGGGCGCCCGACCTTGCCTTCTTCGACGCACAAGGCCGCGCCACCACGCTCGCCGGACTTGGCGACGGGCTGCGCCTGGTCAATCTGTGGGCCACCTGGTGCGCGCCGTGCCGCAAGGAGATGCCGGCGCTGGACCGCCTTCAGGCCACCCTCGGCGGCAAGGACTTCCAAGTGGTCGCCATCAATGTCGACACCCGCGACGCGGAAAAGCCCAAGGCCTTCCTCAAGGACATAGGCGTCGCCAGCCTCGCCTATTATGCCGACCCCAAGGCGCAGAGCTTCCAGGATCTGCGCGCCGCCGGCCGCGGCTTTGGCCTGCCGACCACGCTGCTGGTCGACGCCGGAGGCTGCGAGATCGGCTTCATGGCCGGCCCCGCCGAATGGTCGAGCCCGGACGCGCTGGCGCTGCTGCGCGCAGCCATCGAGCCGTCTGCCGCCGACTGAACCCGCGCGGTTTCACGGGACCGGCGGTTCCGGGTGGCGCCAAGTGCCGGCGGGCTCTATTCACTCCGTCGCACCGCACGCCGAGTTCGACATGCCCCCGAATGCAATTTCCTTCCGGATTTGCGATCTGCGCGACGCGCCCCACTTTGCCGAGGCGGTGGCGGACAGGGTCTGGCGTGCCTGGTGGCAGCGCCACGGCGTGCCGAAAGAGACCTTGGCCGCCCGTGTGGCCGAGAACTTCACCTCGTCCGGCGTGCCGCTCGGCCTGGTCGCGGAGCACGAAGGGCGCTTTCTCGGCACCGCCTCATTGATCGCCAGCGACATGGACCAGCGCCCGGCGCTGACGCCCTGGGTGGCGGCCGTGTGGGTCGAGCCGGAACAGCGTCACGCCGGGGTCGGCGCGGCTCTGGTGGAGGCCGCCGCGCAATGCGCCTTTCGGCTCGGCTTCACGCAGGTCTACCTCGCCGCGACGCCGGCCAACGCCCCCTTCTATCTGAAACGGGGCTGGAGCCTCCTTGAAGCCGACATCGATGGCCTCGGCATCTTCGTGCGTAAGCCGGAAGGTTGGCCCACATGACCGCGCGCACGCCGACCGGCGGGCCGCTGCCCATGGGGCCGCTCGACTGGGGCACGCTGGTCCTGCTCTCCGTACTGTGGGGCGGTTCGTTCTTCTTCGCCAAGGTGGCGGTGAGCGAACTGCCGCCGCTGGTGCTGGTTCTGGTCCGCGTCGCCCTCGCCGCCGTGCTGCTGCTGGGCGTGCTCGCGGTCTCGGGCGGGCTGAAGCGGGTGCCGATGCGGCTGCTCGGCGCCTTCCTGGTGATGGGGCTGCTCAACAACGTCATCCCCTTCAGCCTCATCTTCTGGGCGCAGACCTCGATTCCCAGCGGGTTGGCCTCCATCCTCAACGCCACCACGCCGCTCTTCACCGTGCTGGTGGCGCATGCCTTCACGCGCGACGAGAAGCTCTCGGTGGGGCGGCTCATCGGTGTGCTGGCGGGCTTCGCCGGGGTGGCGGTGATGATCGGGCCGGGACTCTTGGAGGATCTCGGCACCCATCTGCCGGCCCAGCTCGCCTGCCTCGGCGCGGCGTTGAGCTACGGGCTTTCCAGCGTCTATGGCCGCCGCTTCCGCGGCCTGCCGCCGATGCTCACCGCCGCGAGCCAGTTGGCCGCCTCCACCGTGCTGCTGGCGCCGGTCGTCGCGGTGCTTCACCCGCCGGCGACGCTGGCCTGGCCGTCAATGCCGGTGGTCGCCGCCGTCGTCGCGCTGGCGGCGGCATCGACCGCCTTCGCCTATATCTTGTTCTTCCGCATTCTGGGGCGGAACGGGGCCACCAACATCTCGCTGGTGACGCTGCTGGTGCCGGTGAGCGCTATATTGCTGGGCGCGGTGGTGCTCGGCGAGGCTCTGGAGGCGCGCGAGTTCGCCGGCTTCGGGCTCATCGCGTTCGGCCTCGCCGCCATTGACGGCCGGCCGGCGCGCTTCATCGCTCAGCGCGTCGGCACCGGCTTCTCGCCGCGGTAGTCGTAGAAGCCGCGCTGGGTCTTGCGGCCGAGCCAGCCGGCTTCGACATATTTCACCAGCAGCGGGCAGGGCCGATACTTGGTGTCGGCGAGGCCCTCGTGCAGCACCTGCATGACCGACAGGCAGGTGTCGAGCCCGATGAAATCGGCCAGTTGCAACGGCCCCATCGGGTGATTGGCGCCAAGCCGCATGGCGGTGTCGATGGCGTCCACCGAGCCGACGCCCTCATAGAGCGTGTAGATCGCCTCGTTGATCATCGGCAGCAGAATGCGGTTGACCATGAAGGCCGGGAAATCCTCCGACACCGCATAGGTCTTGCCGATGCGGGTGACGAAGCCCTTGGACAGTTCGAAGGTCTCGTCCTCGGTCGCGATGCCGCGCACCAGCTCGACCAGCTGCATCAACGGCACCGGATTCATGAAATGAATGCCGATGAAGCGCTCCGGCCGGTCGGTGGCGGCGGCGAGCCGGGTGATGGAGATCGACGAGGTGTTGGTGGAAAGGATCGCCTCCGGCTTCAGATGCGGGCAGAGCTCGACGAAGATCTTGCGCTTGACCTCCTCCTTCTCCACCGCGCACTCGATGACGAGGTCGCAGTCGCTGAGCGAGGTGGTGCTGTCGCTGCCCTGGATCCGGGTGAGCGCGGCCTGCTTCTCGGCATCGCTGTACAGGCCCTTGGCGACCTGGCGGACCATATTGCCATTGATGGTGGCGAGGCCCGACTTGATGCGGTCGACCGACAGATCGTTCAACGTGACGTCATAGCCGGCGAGCGCGCACACATGCGCGATGCCGTTGCCCATCTGCCCCGCACCAATGATGCCGATGCGCTTGATCTCGAAGCCCATGGTCCGCTCTGTCCGATTCTGGTTCGGTTCGTTCGACCGGTCCCGTCAGGCTTTGGCCTTGGCGATCGCGGCGGTAAGTTCGGGAACGATCTGGAACAGATCGCCCACCAGGCCGTAATCGGCAACCTGAAAGATCGGGGCGTCCTCGTCCTTGTTCACGGCGACGATCACCTTGGAGTCCTTCATGCCCGCCAGATGCTGGATGGCGCCGGAGATTCCGACCGCAACATACAGCTCCGGGGCCACCACCTTGCCGGTCTGGCCGACCTGCCAGTCGTTCGGCGCATAGCCGGCATCGACCGCGGCGCGAGAGGCGCCCACCGCCGCGCCCAGCGCGTCGGCCAGCGGCTCGATATAGGTGTGGAAGTTCTCGGAGGAGCCGAGCGCCCGCCCGCCGGAGACCACGAGGCGCGCGGCGGCCAGGTCCGGACGGTCGCTCTTGGAGAGGTTCTCGCCGCCGAACGCCGACAGCGCCGGGTCGGCGGCCGCCGCGATGGGTTCGATCGGCGCTGCCCCACCCTCGCCGGTGGCGGCGAAAGCGGCGGTGCGCACGGTGATCACCTTCTTGGAATCGGTGGACTGCACGGTCTGCAACGCGTTGCCGGCATAGATCGGCCGCTCGAACGTGTCCGGGCCGAGCACCTTGGTGACGTCCGACACCTGCATCACGTCGAGCAAAGCGGCGATCCGCGGCAGCGCGTTCTTCCACACCGCGGTCGAGGGCGCCACCAGCGCGTCATAGCCGGGCGCCAGAGACACGCCGAGCGCGGCGACCGGCTCGGCCAGGCGGTGGGCGTAGAGCGGCGCGTCGGCCACCAGCACCTTGTCCACCCCGGCGAGGCCGGCGGCGGCCGCGGCGGCCGGCCCGCAATCCTGGCCGCACACCAGCACATGCACCGGCGCGCCCAGCGCCAGCGCCGCGGTCAAAGCGCGGGCGGTGGCGGGGTTGAGGGTGGCGTCCTCATGCTCCGCAAACAGCAGCGTCGCCATGGCCTAGAGCACTCCCGCTTCATCTTTCAGACGGGCCACCAGTTCCGCAACCGAGCCGACCTTGACGCCGGCCTTGCGGCCCGAAGGCTCGACGGTCGCCAGCACCTTGAGGCGCGGCGCCAGATCGGCACCGTAGGCCGAGGCGTCCTGCGCGTCGATGGGTTTCTTCTTGGCCTTCATGATGTTGGGCAGGCTGGCGTAGCGCGGCTCGTTCAGCCGCAGGTCGGCGGTGACGATGGCCGGCAGCGCCAGCGTGACGGTCTGCAGCCCGCCGTCGATCTCGCGGGTCACCGCAAGGCCACCCTCGGTGAGCTCCAGCTTGGAAGCAAACGTGCCCTGCGGCCAGCCGAGCAGCGCCGCAAGCATCTGGCCGGTCTGGTTGCAGTCGTCGTCGATCGCCTGCTTGCCGAGAATGACGAGGCCGGCGCCCTCGCGCTCCACCACCGTCTTGAGAATCTTGGCCACGGCGAGCGGCTCGATGCCCGCTTCCGGCGTCTGCACCCAGATGCCGCGGTCCGCGCCCATGGCCAGCGCCGTGCGAATGGTCTCGTCGGTCTTGGCCGGGCCGATGGAGACCGCAATCACCTCGGTCGCCTTGCCGGCTTCCTTCAGGCGCAGCGCTTCCTCGACCGCGATTTCGTCGAACGGGTTCATCGACATTTTGACATTGGCGAGGTCGACGCCGGAACCGTCCGGCTTCACGCGGATCTTCACATTGTAGTCGACCACCCGCTTGACGGGCACCAGTATCTTCATCCGCACCACTCCGCCCTGCGGCCCCCCAGCCGGCCCTGTCGGCGGCCTGCCGTGCATCGGGATGCCGCCACCGACGAGAGGGGCGGCGATGCTCGCAAGACCGCGTCGATCAGGAAATCGCGCGGCACCGTATGG
Organism: Xanthobacteraceae bacterium; assembly: GCA_041287585.1. GTDB lineage: Bacteria > Pseudomonadota > Alphaproteobacteria > Rhizobiales > Xanthobacteraceae > Ancylobacter. The sequence goes on along the minus strand of JBGGNI010000075.1, from coordinate 28,951 downwards.
GGCGACCTCCCCCCTGTCAACGTCAGCCGCCGGGCGCCGGCGGGCTGCTGCCGTCCGGCGTGCGCACCCACAAAGCGACCCCGCGCCGGCGCAGGAAAACCACCAGCACGGCGCCGACGGCAAGGCCGCTAATGTGGGTCCACCAGGCGGTATCCTCGCTGGTGGAGGTGGCCACGCTCCAGAACTGGAAACCGATCCAGCCGCCCAGCGGCCAGATAGCCGGCACCCGCAGCGGAATGCGCATCGCCACCAGCACCCACAGTTTCACATTGGGATGCAGCATCAGATAGGCCGCCACCACACCCGACACCGCCCCGGAAGCACCGACCAGCGGCACGTCCGAGGCCGGCAGCGCCAGGCTGTGGGCGAGGCCGCCGGCGACGCCGCAGACGAGGTAGAAGGCGAGGAACCGCGCATGGCCCAGCGCATCCTCGACATTGTCGCCGAACACCCACAGGAACGCCATGTTGCCGATGAGGTGGCTCCAGCCGGAATGCAGGAACATATAGGTGAGCAGCGTCAGCGGCGCCGGCACCAGCGCATAGCCCTCCGGCAGCACGGCGCCGCCGGTGAGCACCACCGGCACGGTGCCGAAGCTGAAGGCGGAGGCGACATCGACCTCGTCGCCCAGTCCGTGCTGAAGCAGCAGGAAGACCGCGAGATTGATCGCGATCAGCGCCCAGGTGACATAGGCATGAGTGATGCCTTCGAGCGGGTTGTCGTCGCTGAGCGGCAGGACCATGGCACGCTCAGCCGGCCCGGCCGGCGGCCGGCACCCACAGGACGTCGCCCTCGCCGCCCTGGTTGGCGACGCGGCTCATGACGAACAGCAGGTCGGACAGCCGGTTGAGATAGCGCAGCGCCGGTGCGCTCACGCTCTCGCCGGGCCGTTGCGCCAAGGCCACCGCCAGCCGTTCGGCCCGCCGGCACACGGTGCGCGCCACATGCAGATGCGCGCTGGCCGGGCTGCCGGCCGGCAGAACGAAGGAGCGCAGCGGCTTGAGGCCGGCATTCAGCGCGTCGATGTCGCGCTCCAGCCGGTCGACCTGCGAGCCGACGATGCGCAGCGGCTCATAGCCCAGCGGCTGGCCGTCATCGGGCGTGGTCAGGTCGGCGCCGAGGTCGAACAGGTCGTTCTGGATCCGCGCCAGCATGGCGTCGATCTCCGGCAGAGCGGGCAGATGCAGCCGCACCACGCCGATGGCGGCATTGGTCTCGTCCACAGTGCCATAGGCTTCGACACGGGCGTCGAATTTCAGGCGCCGCTCGCCATTGCCCAGCGCCGTGGTGCCGTCGTCGCCGGTGCGGGTGTAGATGCGGTTCAGCACCACCATGGCGCGCCTCAGCCTTGATGCATGAAGTAGACGGTGGCGAGCACCAGGCAGAAAGCGACGAACTGCAGGCCGATGCGCCAGCGCATCAGAAGCTGCGAACGTTGCGGCGAGCCGCCCCGCGCCATGTTGGCGAGGCCGAGAATGAGCACCAGCGCCACGGCACCGAGCGCCAGCGGGATGAGCACCAATTGCGCCACGGTCAGCATGCGCGGCCTCCGGTCACGGATTCATGGTCAGAATGGCGAGATTGAGCGCCGTCGCATAGGAGACCCACACCAGATACGGCGCAAGCAGCACCGCCCCGAGCCGGTCCAGCGGCCAGGTCGCGGCGATGGTGGCGGCGATGGCGACCCACAGCGCCAGAATGACGGCGAGCGCCCAGCCGATCGCTTCGAGGCCGAAGAACACCGGCGACCATAGCGCGTTCAGCGCAAGCTGCACCCCGAAGGCACGCAGCGCCCGCGTGCGCGTCGGGCTTGGCTCGAAGCGGTCCCACAGGCGCCACAGCGTGATCGCCATCGCGATGTAGAGCAGCGTCCACACCAGCGGGAAGGCGGCGTCCGGCGGCGTGAAGGACGGCTTGGCGAGCCCGGCATACCAGGTCGGAATCTTCGGCGTGGTGGCCAACGAGCCGAGCGCGCCGACGCCCAGGCATAGGCCCAGTGCCACCACCAGCCGGAAGAAGGACAGTGTCTTCATGCCCGCGCGCTCCCGCCCCGCCGCATTCAGATTCGCGCCTCGCGCGCCCGGCCGATCGCCGCATTGAGTTCGCCGCCATACACGAAGATGGAGGCGGTGGTGTAGAGAAATACCAGCGCGATCATCACCGAGGCGAGGCCGGCATAGGTGGTGACATAGTTGCCGGCGAACTCGGCGAGGTAACGCCCGAAGGCGGCGCCAGCGCCCAGCCACAGCGCCAGCGTCACCAATATGCCCGGCGCCACCTCGGTAAGCGAGCGCCGGCCGGCCGGCAGCCACATATGGGCCACCACCAGCGCCACCACCAATATGGCCGAGGTGGCGGCAAAGCGCAGGAAGGTGATGATCCAGCCGAACGGCGCCAGGCCGGGCGCCACCCGCAGCGCGGTGAGCCACAACACCGGCCCCAGCACCACCAGGAACGACAGCGCCAGCAGACCGGCCGCGCCCACCAGCACATAGCCGATGGATTCCAGCCGCAGCCAGTACCAGGAGCGCATCTCGCGCACGCCATAGGCTCGGTTCAGCCCGATGCGCAGGCTTTCAATGCCGTTCGACGAAAAATAGATCGCCAGCACTACGCCGAACGTCAGCACGTCGGTGCGCACCTGGGTCAGCACGCTGTGTATCTCCTGGCCGATCGGCCCGGCAACCTGCGCCGGCCAGGCCTCCAGCAGGAGTTGCACCGTCTCGTCCGACAGGTCCTTGAAATCGAAGAACGCGGCCAGCGCCGTGACGAAGATGAGGAAAGGGAACAGCGACATCAGCGCCGACAGCGCGATGTGGCTGGCGATCGCCCAGCCGTCGTCGTCGACAAAGCGCCAGAAGGCATCCATCGCAATGTCGAACGCACGCAGCACGCAGCATCTCCCTAAGCGAAGATGTGACATCGGGCTTCACGGGCCAAATGGCAAGGCATCGCGGTAACGCACCGCGGCAACGCAGCCGGGGCCGCGTCCATTGACTGAGGCAGACGTTGCATCCTGCCGCCGCTGTCGTAACCTGCGATCCTCCCGCAATGCACAATCAATCCGCATCATCCATCGGGACGAGGTAACGCCCATGAGTCTTGCGCCAGCGCCCAGTCTTGCCGCCGCCACGCCGCCCGCCGCCTTCGAGCCCGATCCCACCAGCGCGAGCCGGGCCTGCGCCGCTCTGCTGGCGGAAGCGGTGTCGGCCGTGCGGGCGCGCGTCGTGGAAGGCGGCAAGCTTTCCGCCGCGCTGCTGGAGCGCGAGCAGCACGCCACCCATGGCCTGGCCTGGCTCGGCACCTATGTGTTCGCGGTGCGCGAAATGGCGGCCTATGCGGAGCGCCTCACCGCGGAAGGACGCTACGGTGCCGTCGAAGCGCTGCTGGTGCGCATCGGCATCGGCGAATATCTGGCGCAGATGCTCGGCGGCATTCCGATGAGCCAGATCGAGTTCGTGCGGCTGGAAGCGCTCGGCGTGCCGCCGGCCGCCATTGCCCGCTTCCGCGCCGACCCGGCCGTGGCGAGCCTGGCCGCCGGCGGCAACACCGCCCCTGCCCGTGCCGAGCTTGTCGCCCATATCCGCGCCGCCCATGGCGCGGCAACCATTGGCGATGCCGGGCTCGACGACACCTTCGAGGCGATGCGCAGCGAGATGCGCCGTTTCGTCGAGGAGGAGGTGGCGCCCCATGCCCATGGCTGGCACTTGGAGAACGCCTATATCCCGCTCGACATCCTCGCCAAGCTGGCCGAGCTCGGCGTTTTCGGGCTCACCATTCCGGAGGAATATGGCGGTCTCGGCCTGCCCAAGGAGACGATGTGCGTCGTCACCGAGGAATTGTCGCGCGGCTATATCGGCGTGGGCTCGCTCGGCACCCGCTCGGAAATCGCCGCGGAACTCATTCTCGGCGGCGGCACGGAAGAGCAGAAGCAGCATTTCCTGCCGCTGATCGCCTCCGGCGCCATGCTGACCACGGCGGTGTTCACCGAACCCAACACCGGCTCGGACCTCGCCTCGCTGCGCACCCGCGCGGTGAAGGAGGGCGAGACCTACAAGGTGTTCGGCAACAAGACCTGGATCACCCATCCGGCCCGCGCCGATGTGATGACGCTGCTGGTGCGCACCAACCCGGACCAGCCCGGCTATCGCGGCCTGTCCATCCTGCTGGCGGAGAAGCCGCGCGGCACCGACGACGAACCGTTCCCGGCACCGGGCATGAGCGGCGGCGAGATCGAGGTGCTGGGCTATCGCGGCATGAAGGAGTTCGAAATCGCTTTCGACGGTTTCGAGGTCAAGGCGGCGAACCTGCTCGGCGGCGTCGAGGGCCAGGGCTTCAAGCAGCTCATGACCACGTTCGAGAGCGCCCGTATCCAGACCGCGGCCCGCGCCGTCGGCGTCGCCCAGAACGCCATGGAGCTCGGCCTGCGCTATGCCGAGGAGCGCGTGCAGTTCGGCAAGCCGCTGATCGCCTTCCCCCGCGTCGCCGACAAGATCGCGCTGATGGCGGTGGAGGTGATGATCGCCCGCCAGATCACCTATTTCGCCGCCCGCGCCAAGGACGAGGGCCGGCGCACCGATCTGGAGGCCGGCATGGCGAAACTGCTGGCCGCCCGCGTCGCCTGGTCGGCGGCGGACAATGCGCTGCAGATCCATGGCGGAAACGGCTTCGCGCTGGAATACGCCATTTCCCGCGTGCTGTGCGATTCGCGCATCCTCTCCATCTTCGAGGGCGCCGCGGAAATCCAGGCCCAGGTCATCGCCCGGCGGCTGCTGGAGGGCGAATAGCCTATTCCGCTCCGAGAAACCGCCCGAGCCTTTCGGCCACGGCATGGGCGGCGGAAGGCTGCAGCCGCCCGATGCGTCGCAGCACGCGGGACGGCTCGATGCAGGCGAGCTTGGCGGGGCGCACCACCGAAGGCGCGGCGAGGCCTGCGAGCACGCCGTCGCCGATTGCCACGTCGCACCCCCAGGGCGGATTCGAGGCGCTGGTGATCATCGCCACCCAGAGCAGGCCATACTCCAGCAGGCGGCCATTCGAGACCACCAAGACCGGGCGGCGCTTTTCGGCCAGCCGGTCAGCATAGGGGAACGGCACGACGACGACGTCCCACGGCGCAAACGCGATGGCCGGCACGGTTTCAGAGGTCGGCATAGGCCTCCTCGTCCGCCGCGCCCGCCCATTCCGAGAAGGTGGCGAACGGGTCGTCGACGTCCGCGGCCGGCGCCTTGTCGATCAGCACGCCCTGCGGCGTAATGCGATAGCGCAGCAGGTCTCCGGTGCCCAATCCGAGCATGTCGCGAACCTGGCGCGGGATAACCGTCTGGCTTTTGACGGAAATCCTGGAGAAGATGATGTCGGTGGTGCGCGCGCGTGCCATGCAGGTAAGTTATCTTACCGGCTTACGCGGAACAAGGCCGCGCCGGTGGCCCACGGACACCGGGTTGTGGTAGGAGAAGCACCGGTTCCCGAACGAGTTGCCGCCATGACCGCCGCCGCCTCCCTGCTCCGAACCGTCGCCACATCCTCGGAAGACGTCGCCACCCTGATGGCGGACATCGGCCGGCGCGGCCGTGCCGCGGCGCGGGCGGTGGCGCTGGCGAGCCCGCAGACCAAGCGCACGGCGCTGCTGGCGGCCGCCGAGGCGATCCGCGCCGCCGGACCGGCGATTCTCGCCGCCAATGCCGAGGACGTGCGGGCCGCCCGCGCCGCCGGCACCCAAAGCGCGCTGATCGACCGGCTGAGCCTCGACGAAAAGCGCCTGGCCGGCGTCGCCGATGCGGTGGCGATGATCGCCGAACTGCCGGACCCGGTCGGCGCGGTGACCGAGCGCTGGACCCGGCCCAACGGCCTGACCATGGAGCGCGTGCGCACGCCGCTCGGCGTGGTCGGCGTGATCTATGAAAGCCGGCCCAATGTCACCGCCGACGCCGGCAGCCTGTGCCTGAAGGCCGGCAATGCGGTGATCCTGCGCGGCGGCTCCGACAGCTTCGCCACCAGCCGGGCCATCCATGCCGCCATGGTGGAGGGCCTGCTGGCTGCCGGCCTGCCGGCCGACGCCATCCAACTGGTGCCGACCCGCGACCGCGCGGCAGTCGGCGCCATGCTGGCCGGGCTCGACGGCAATCTCGACGTCATCGTGCCGCGCGGCGGCAAGAGCCTGGTGGCGCGGGTGCAGGCCGAGGCGCGGGTACCGGTGTTCGCCCATCTCGACGGCATCGTGCACATCTATGTCGACCGCACCGCCAAACTCGACATGGCGGTCGACGTGGTGCGCAACGCCAAGCTGCGCCGCACCGGCGTGTGCGGGGCGGCCGAGACGCTGCTGGTGGAACGCACAGCCGCCGCCACCCATCTCGCCCCGCTGGTGCGGATGCTGCTCGACGCCGGCTGCGCGGTGCGCGGCGACGCTGCCGCCCAGACTGTCGATCCGCGGGTGAGCCCCGCCGCCGATCAGGACTGGGTCACCGAATATCTCGACGCCATCATCTCGGTGAAGCTGGTGGAGGGCCTCGATGCCGCCATCGCCCATATTGAGAGCCATGGTTCGCACCATACCGACGCCATCCTGACCGAGGATGCGGAGGCTGCGGCGCGCTTCCTCAACGAGGTCGATTCGGCGATCGTCGTTCACAATGCCTCGACCCAGTTCGCCGACGGCGGCGAGTTCGGCTTCGGCGCGGAAATCGGCATCGCCACCGGCCGCATGCATGCGCGCGGCCCGGTCGGCGCCGAGCAGCTCACCTCCTTCAAATACCGGGTGCACGGCGCCGGCCAGATTCGTCCGTGATCGGCGGCCGGCTGCCGCCGCTGGCGCCGGGCCTGCGCGTCGGCCTCTATGGCGGCTCGTTCAACCCGCCGCACGCCGCCCACCGCGCCGCCAGCCTGCTGGCGCTGAAACGCCTGCGGCTGGATCGGGTGTGGTGGCTGGTCAGCCCCGGCAACCCGCTGAAGGACAATGGCGCGCTGCCGCCGCTGGACGCGCGCCTCGCCGCCGCGGCGCGCCTCGCGCACCATCCGGCGCTGGTGCCCACCGGCTTCGAGGCCATGCTGGGCACCCGCTACAGCGTAGACACCGTGGCCACACTGTGCCGCCGCTTTCCGGCCGTGCGCTTCGTCTGGATCATGGGTGCCGACAATCTGGTGAACTTCCACCGCTGGCACCGCTGGCGCGAACTGGCCGGCCTGGTGCCGATCGCCGTGGTCGACCGGCCGGGCGCCAGCCTTGCCGCCGTCGGCGCCCCGGCTGCGCAGGCGCTGGCCCGCTGGCGGCTCGACGAGCGCGACGCACCGCGCCTCGCCTCCCGTCCACCACCGGCCTGGGTGTATCTTCACGGCCTCAAATCGCCGCTTTCATCGACTCAAATACGTGCTGAAGCGGCGCGACGCATCGCGCCAGTTGAAATTGGACCGCTCCCGCCCTTATCTTAGAGCGTGGGCGTCAGCGCGTCCGAGTGGTTCGGCGCGCAACCCCGCCGACCGAGAGGATCAAGTCCCCTGTCCAGCATGGCGCTTTCCGCGGCCGCCTCAAGCCCGGCGCCCGCATCGATTTCCGAGCCGCGTTACGACGCGGAGGAGATCTTGGCACTTATCCTCGCCCGTCTCGACGACGATAAGGCGGAGGATATCGTTTCCATCGAGCTTCGCGGCAAAACCTCCATCGCCGATTTCATGGTGGTGGCTTCCGGCCGTTCGCAGCGCCATGTCGGCGCCGTCGCCGAGCATCTCGTCGAAGCGCTGAAGCAGCGCGGCGTGCGTCAGGTGCGGGTGGAGGGGCTGCCCGCGTGCGACTGGGTGCTGATCGATGCGGACGACGTCATCGTCCACATCTTTCAGCCCGAGGTGCGTAGCTTCTACAACATCGAGAAGATGTGGTCCGGCGCCCGGCCGGATACCCCGCACATCTGAGCGGCCGAGGTGCGCCTTCTCGTCGTTGCGGTCGGCCGGCTGAAGAGCGGGCCGGAGCGCGAGCTTTGCGATCGTTATCTGGAGCGCAGCCGAAAGGCGGCGCGTTCGCTCGGACTCGCGGGGCCCGAGGTGACCGAGCTGGCCGAGAGCGCGGCCCGGCGCCCGGCGGACCGCATGGCCGAGGAAGCGGCCGGCATGCTTAGCGCCCTGCCGGAGGAGACCGCCGTGCTGGCGCTCGACCCCGCGGGGGTCGATCTTCCGAGCGAAAAGCTGGCCGCCGATCTTGCCGCGCTGCGTGATCGCGGCGTGCGCGCGGTCTCTTTCCTCATCGGCGGCCCGGACGGGCTGGGAGATGAGGCACGACAGCGGGCGGACCGGCTGGTGGCGTTCGGCCGCGCCACATTCCCGCACCAGATCGTGCGCGTTCTGCTGGCCGAGCAGATCTACCGTGCCACCACCATATTGGCGGGGCACCCGTACCACCGTTCCTGAGCCATCCCGTGCGATGGTTTACCGCTCCTTAAGCACATTCGCCGTTACCTAGGTGCCATGGGTCCATCCGCGCGTCGCTCCCGCCGCAACCCGCACCGCGCCGCCCGGCGCGGCGCGGTTCCGGCCGGGCTCGCGCTGCTGCTGACGCTGGCCGCTGCGGCTCACGCGCAGCCCGCCGACGATGCGGCGCGCCAGGCTGCCGAGCAGCAGCTGCGGGCGCAGGAGATCGACAGCCAATTGAAGGGCAGTGCGGCCGAGCAGGCCCGGCTCAAGGCCGAGATCGACACGCTGAAGGACGACCGCGCCAAGCTCGCGAGCGCGCTGGTGGAAGCCGCCGGCCGCGGCCGCGCCGCGGAGCGCAAGCTCGATGCCAGCGAGCAGCGCCTCGCCGAACTCGGCGAAGATGAAGGCGACATTCGCCGCTCGCTGGAATCCCGCCGCACCGTGCTGGCGGAAGTCCTGGGCGGCCTTGCCCAGCTCGGCCGGCACCCGCCGCCGGCGCTGCTGCTGCGGCCGGACGACGCGCTGCAGTCGGTGCGCTCGGCCATGCTGCTCGGCGCGGCGCTGCCGGAGTTGAAAGCCGAGACCGATCTTCTGGTCGGCGAACTGGCGGAACTCGACCGGGTGCGGCGCGATGCGGCCCGCGAGCGCGACGCTCTCGCAGAATTGAAAGCCTCGCTCGGCGAGGAACAGCGCCGCATTGCCGCTCTGGTGGAGCAGCGCCAGCGCAACCAGGAGGCCGGCGAGGCCGCGCTTGCCGCCGAGCAGCAGCGCACCGCGGCGCTCGCCGCCGAGGCCGGCAATGTGCGCGAACTGCTGGCCCGCATGGAGACCGAAATCGCCGCCGCGGCCCGCGCCGCGGAGGCCGCCAAAGCGGCGCAGAGCAAGGCGCCGCAAGGCGTCGGCGGCCGCCTGGCGGCGCTGGAGGACCCCGGCCGGCTGGCGCCCACCATGGCGTTCGCCGACACGCGCGGGCGCCTGCCGCTGCCGGTCAACGGTATCCGGCTGAAGGAGTTCGGCGGAACCGACGGCTTCGGCGGGGCCGAGAAGGGCCTGTCCCTGGGTACCCGCCCGGAGGCCCAGGTGACCGCCCCGAGCGATGGCTGGGTGGTCTATGCCGGGCCGTTCCGCAGCTATGGACAGCTCTTGATCATCAATGCCGGCGGCGGATACCATATTCTTCTTGCCGGCATGGACAAGATAACGGTGGAGCTGGGACAGTTCGTGCTGTCCGGCGAGCCGGTGGCAATGATGGGCCGGGAACCGCAGTCGGCAAATCTGGCCGGCCTTGGAACCGCCCAATCCGTTCTTTACGTCGAGTTCCGCAAGGACGGAAATTCGATTGACCCAACGCCCTGGTGGGCGCCGAGCGAAAGCGAGAAGGTACGCGGATGATGCGTCGGACGTCAGTATTCCTCATCGGCGCCGCCGCCGGCGCCCTGGTTGCGGTCGGCGTCACCCAGCCGCGGCTTATCATGGCCTCCAGCGCCGTCGCCGCGGCTTCGGACACCTACCGCCAGCTCAATCTGTTCGGCGACATCTTCGAGCGGGTGCGCGCGGACTATGTCGAGAAGCCGGAGGACGCCAAGCTGATCGAGGCGGCCATCAACGGCATGCTCACCTCGCTCGACCCGCACTCCACCTATATGGACGCCAAGAACTTCCGCGACATGCAGGTGCAGACCCGCGGCCAGTTCGGCGGGCTCGGCATCGAGGTGACGATGGAAGACGGCCTGGTGAAGGTCGTCTCGCCGATCGACGACACCCCGGCGGCCAAGGCCGGCGTCCAGGCCGGCGACCTCATCGCCAAGCTGGACAATGACGAAGTCAAGGGCATGACGCTGAGCCAGGCGGTCGAGAAGATGCGCGGCGCCGTGTCTACCCCGATCAAGCTCACAATCATCCGCAAGGGTCAGGACAAGCCGATCGAGGTGACGCTGGTTCGCGACGTCATCAACATCAAGTCGGTGCGTGGCCGGGTGGAGAGCGACGATATCGCCTATGTCCGCATCACCTCCTTCAGCGAGCAGACCGCCGAGGGGCTGAAGAAGTCGATGGACGACCTCGCCGCCCAGATCGGCCCGGACAAGCTCAAGGGCTACATCATCGACCTGCGGAACAATCCGGGCGGCCTGCTCGACCAGGCGGTCGACGTCTCCGACGCCTTCCTCGACCGCGGCGAGATCGTCTCCACCCGCGGCCGCAATGCCGACGAGACCGAGCGGCGCAATGCCCGCCCGGGCGACCTCGCCAAGGGCAAGCCGGTGATCGTGCTGGTCAATGGCGGTTCGGCCTCGGCCTCGGAAATCGTCGCCGGCGCGCTGCAGGACCACAAGCGGGCCACCATTCTCGGCTCGCTCTCGTTCGGCAAGGGCTCGGTGCAGACCGTCATCCCGGTGAGTGGCAATGCCGCGATCAAGCTGACCACGGCGCGCTACTACACGCCGTCGGGCCGCTCGATCCAGGCCAAGGGCATCTCGCCGGACATCGAGCTGGTGCAGGACGTGCCCGCCGACATCAAGGAGAAGGCCGAAGCGGCAGGGGTCGACACCACTCGCGGCGAGGCTTCGCTGCGCGGCCACCTGAAGAACGGCGAAGACGAGAAGACCGGCTCGCCGGCCTATGTGCCGCCGGACCCGAAGGACGACACCCAGCTCAAGCTGGCGGTCGATCTGATGCACGGCGTGCAGAAGAACGCCGCCTATCCGGCCGATCCCAAGGCCTCGGTGCCCAATTGAGGCATTACGCCGCAGCCCGCGCTCCCGGCGTGGCCTGCGGCGTCACCGGCGCCTTCGGCGCCGCCGTTATGCTGCCTTGGTCGGGCAGCATAAGAGCTGAGATTCGCGAGGACGCGTTTGCATGAACGAACTCGACCTGCCTCTCGGCCTCGATGCCTCTGAGCGGGACCAGGCGCACAATTTGGCGGCGGTGGCTATTTTGGGCCTGACGGCAGCCGCCGCCCTCGCCGGCGGCGTCGCCTGGTACGCGCTGCGCGGCGAGCCGCAGGTGCTGCCGGCCGTCCACCAGATCTCCGTGCCGCCGCTCTCCGTCGTTCCGCTCGACGCCCCGATGCTGCGTCCCGAGTTGCGCGACGATGTCGCCACGTCCCAGATGGCCGGAAGCCGCAGCATCATCATCGTCGACGGCAAGACCGGACGCCGCGAGACCTTGCTGGTCGGCGCCGATGACGACGTGCCCGTCACCGGGTCCGTTGCCGTGCCACGTTGAGCGGGCGCGCCGTGAGCGCGGAACTGCCCTATCGTCCCTGCGTCGGCGTGGTTCTGGTGAATCGCGACGGTCTGGTGTTTCTCGGCCGGCGCACCGGGGGCCGCAGCGACAGCCCGGCGGATGCGCCCTATGCCTGGCAGATGCCGCAAGGCGGCATCGACGACGGCGAAGTGCCGCTCGATGCCGCGCTGCGCGAACTTTATGAAGAAACCAATGTCCGTTCGGCCCGGCTGATCGCCGAGGCCGCCGACTGGCTGTCCTATGACCTGCCGTCCGACGTCATCGGCCAGCGTTGGCGGGGCCGCTATCGCGGCCAGACGCAGAAATGGTTCGCCTTGCGGTTTACCGGCGACGACAGCGAAATCGACGTCGCCCGTCCCGGCGGCGGGGCCCACAAGCCGGAATTCTCCGACTGGCGCTGGGAGCGGCTCGACCGGACGCCGGACCTCATCGTGCCATTCAAACGCCCGGTCTATGAGCGGGTGGTGGCCGAGTTCCTGCCGCATCTGACCGCCGGCTAGCCTCTGCGCCTTATCGTCATGTTGACTCGTCTCCGCTGACGGCTTAGCTGAGAGCGAACGTTCGTTCGCATTGAGGCCATGATGAACATCGCCGTCGACACGCCTGCCGTCACGGGCGTCCGCGCTGCCAAATCCAGTGCTGACAAATCCAGGCCGGACCCGCGCCGCCGCATCCTTGATGCCGCAGCGGCCTGCTTCACGCGCAACGGATTCCACGCCACCAGCATGCAGGAAGTGTGCGGCGAAGCGGCGATGAGCCCCGGCGCGCTCTACCGCTATTTCCCCTCCAAGGCGGCCATCATCATCGCCATCGTGGAGGAAGAACGCGCCGCCCGCGCCGCGCTGATGGCGAAGCTCGACCAGGCGCCGTCCTTCTTCGAGGCGCTGGCCGAGATGGGCCGCAGCCTGTTTTCCGGCGAAGTGCCGATGATCTGCGCCGAGCTGGCGCCCGAGGTGTTCGCCGAGGCGAGCCGCAATCCCGCGCTGAAGCGGGTGTTCGACGAGGTCGAAGCCGAAATGGACCAGTCCATGCGTCGCGCCTTGGAGGCCGCGCAGGCACGCGGCGAAGTGGATTCCGGCCTCGACCTCGACGGCGTGCTGCTGTTCCTCAACGCCCTCGGCGACGGGCTGCTGATGCGCCATCGGCTCAATCCCGAAACCCGGCTGGCCGAGCGCATGCCGGAAATCTCCGCTTTGCTGGCCCGCATGCTCGGCCCCAAAGCCCGCGCCGTGGAGGCACGATCATGAGCACGCGCTCCCGCCTGCCCATGCTGCTGCTCACCGCCGCCGTCGTGCTCGGCGCCGGCGCCTATGTGTTTCGCGACCGCTTGCCGGCCGGCCTCTGGCCCGGCCTGACCGAGGACGCGCGGGCCACCGCGCCGGCGCCGCCGCCGGCGGCAGCCGCCATCCGCGTTTCGGTGGTGTCGGCGCAGCGGCGCACGGTCACCGAGCGGCTGGCGGTCAACGGAACCCTGGTCGCCCGCGAGGAGATCATGGTGAGCCCGGAAACCGACGGGCTGCGCATCACCGACATTCTGGTCGAAGAGGGCGACGCGGTGACCAAGGGCCAGGTGCTGGCCCGGCTGTCGCGCGACATGCTGGAGACCCTGCTCGCCCAGAACACCGCCAACGGCGCCAAGGCGCAGGCCGCCATCGCCCAGCAGAAGGCATCTCTGGTGCAGGCCATCGCCCAGCAGGTGGAAGCCGAAGCCGCGGTCGAGCGCGCCCGCACGCTGAACAAGAGCGGCGCCACCTCGCAGGAGGTGCTGGACCAGCGCGAGCGCGCTGTGAAGGTCACGGTGGCGCAGGTCAATGCGGCCACCGAGATGGTCACCGCTGCGGAGGCGGAAGCGCGGCAGGTCGCGGCCATGCGCGACGAGATCGAGGTGCGGCTGGCCCGCACCGATATCCGCGCCCCGGAGGCCGGGCTGGTCACCGCCCGCTCGGCCCGGCTCGGCGCCATCGTGCTGTCGTCCAACACCGAGCCGCTGTTCCGCATCGTCCAGGACGGCGCCATCGACCTCGATGCCGAGGTGCCGGAATCCGTGCTGCCGCGCATCGCGCCCGGCCTGACCGCGCAGGTTACGCCCGCGGGCTTCCCGGCGCCCATCGCCGGAAAGGTGCGCCTGGTCGGCGCCCAGGTCGACCGCGCCACCCGGCTGGCCCGCGTCGCCATCGCCCTGCCGCCCGGCGGCGGGCTGAAGCCCGGCACCTTCGCCCGCGGCGTCATCGAGCTCGCCCACCGCGAAGGCATCGCCCTGCCGCAGTCCGCCGTACAGTTCGGCACGGACGGCGTGACGGTGCTGGTGGTGAAAGACGGCATCGTCGCGGTGCGCCCGGTGAAGACCGGGCTGAAGGGTGAGGGCCTGGTCGAAATCGTCGAGGGGCTGGCGGAAGGCGACAGCGTGGTGGCGCGTGCCGCCGGCTTCCTGCGTGACGGCGACAAGGTCACCCCGGTGACGGACGGCGAGGCATCCTGATGGCGCTCAACGTTTCCGCCTGGGCGATCCGCAAGCCGATCCCCTCCATCGTCCTGTTCGTGGTGCTCACCGCGCTCGGCCTGCATACGTTCGGCCGGCTGCCGGTGACGCGCATGCCGAACATCGACGTGCCGATCGTCACCGTGGTGGTGAACCAGCCCGGCGCCGCGCCGAGCGAATTGGAGACGCAGGTCACCAAGCGGGTCGAAACCACGGTGGCCAGCGTGCCGGGGGTGAAGCACATCACCTCCTCCATCTCCGACGGCGCCTCCATCACCACCATCGAGTTCCAGCTCGAAACCCAGGTCGACCGCGCGGTCAACGACGTGCGCGATGCGGTGACCAAGATCCGCTCCGAACTGCCGCAGGGCATCGAGGAGCCGCTGGTGCAGCGCATCGATGTCGAGGGCATGGCCATCGTCACCTACGCCGCCTCCGCGCCGACCATGACCGCGGACGAGCTGTCCTGGTTCGTCGACGACACGGTGATCCGCACCCTGCAGGCGGTGCGCGGCATCGCCCAGGTGAAGCGCGAGGGCGGCGTCGACCGCGAGATCCGCATCGCGCTCGACCCGGACCGGCTCGCCGCGCTCGGCGTCACCGCGGCGGACGTCAACGACCAGCTCGTCGCCACCAATGTCGACCTCGCCGGCGGGCGCGGCCAGATCGGCACGCAGGAGCAATCGATCCGCACGCTCGGCGGCGCCGCGACGGTGGAGAGCCTGGGCGAGACCCGCATCGCGCTGCCGGGCGGGCGCCAGGTGCGGCTCGCCGATCTCGGCACCGTCACCGACGGCGCGGCCGAGCCGCGGATCTTCGCGCAGCTCGACGGGCGGCCGGTGGTCGCCTTCGGCATCTACCGCGCCAAGGGGTTTTCCGACGTGGTGGTGGCGGAAGCCGCCGAGGCCGAATTGCGCCGGCTGGAGGCACGCCACCCCGGCGTCGCCATCCGCCTCATCGACAGCACGGTGAAGTACACCAAGGCCGATTATGAATCGGCCATGCACACCCTGGTGGAAGGCGCCATCCTCGCAGTGCTGGTGGTGTTCCTGTTCCTGCGCGACTGGCGGGCGACGCTGGTCTCGGCCATGGCCATTCCGCTCTCCATCCTGCCGACCTTCTGGGTGATGGACGTGCTCGGCTTCTCGCTGAACGGCGTGAGCCTGCTGGCGGTGACGCTGGTGACCGGCATCTTGGTCGACGACGCCATCGTCGAGATCGAAAACATCGTCCGGCACATGCGCATGGGCAAATCGGCCTATCGCGCGGCGATCGAGGCGGCCGACGAAATCGGGTTGGCCGTGGTGGCCACCACGCTGACCATCGTCGCCGTGTTCATGCCGGTGTCGTTCATGGGCGGCATTGCCGGGCAGTATTTCAAGCAGTTCGGCATCACCGTCGCCGTCGCCGTGCTGTTCTCGCTGCTGGTGGCGCGGCTGCTCACCCCGATGATGGCGGCCTATTTCCTGCGCGACCTCGGCCACCGCGAGGCGCCGGACGGCGTCATCATGCGCAGCTATGTGCGCCTGCTGCGCTGGTCGGTGCGCCACCGGTTCGTCACCGTCTTCCTCGGCATCGCCATGTTCGCCGGCTCGATGTGGCTGTCCACTTTGCTGCCGTCCGGCTTCATCCCGAATGCCGACGTTTCGCGCTCCGTGCTGGCGCTCGAACTGCCGCCGGGCTCGACCATCGACAGCACCCGGCGGGCCGTGGAGCGCGTCACCGCCCTGCTGCGCACCCACCCGGAGGTCGACAGCGTGTTCGTTACCGCCGGCTCAAACACCTCGGGCAATGCCGGCGGCGTCGCCGGCGAGGTGCGCAAGGCGACGCTGATTGTCAATCTGGTGCCGCGCGCCGAGCGTGCGGAGACGCAGAAGCAGTTCGAAACACGCGTGCAGGCGGAAATCGCGCAGATTCCGGACCTGCGGTTCAATTTCGGCGCCAGCGGCGGCGCCGGGCCGGGCGGGCGCGAATTCACCCTCATCCTGTCCGGCTCGGACGGCGCGGCGGTGGAAGCGGCCGCGCTGGCGCTGGAGCGCGAGATCCGCGCCTCGGTGCCCGCCCTCGCCAATGTGGTCACCACCGCCGCGCTCGACCGGCCGGAGCTGCGCGTGGTGCCGAAGCTGGACGAGAGCGCGGCGCTCGGCGTCTCGGTGTCCGACATCGCCACCACGGTGCGCGTCGCCACCATCGGCGACGTGTCGCAGAAGCTGGCCAAGTTCTCCGCCGGCGACCGCCAGGTGCCGATCCGCGTGCAGCTCCACGAGGATGCCCGCGCCGACCTGTCGACCTTCGAGACGCTGAAGGTGCGCACCGGCGCCGGCGCCGCGGTGCCGCTGTCGGCCGTCGCCGACATCGGCTTCGGCACCGGCCCGTCCAGCCTCGACCGCTACGACCGGGCGCGGCGCGTGGCGGTGGAGGCCGATCTCGCCGGGGCCACGCCGCTCGGCGAGGCGCTGGCCGCGGTCTATGCGCTGCCAGCCGCCCGCAACCTGCCGCCGGGGGTGGCGCTGAAAGAAGCCGGCGACGCCGAGATCATGGCCGAGGTGTTCGGCGGCTTCGCGCTTGCCATGGGCGCCGGCATCATGCTGGTGCTGGCGGTGCTGGTGCTGCTGTTCGCCGACGTGCTGCAGCCCGTCACCATCTTGGTCGCCTTGCCGCTCTCGGTCGGCGGCGCCGTGCTGGCGCTGCTGCTCACCAACAATGCGATGACGCTGCCGGTGGTGATCGGCTTCCTGATGCTGATGGGCATCGTCACCAAGAACGCCATCCTGCTGGTGGATTTCGCCATCGAATCCATCGCCGCCGGCCAGGACCGCACCACGGCGCTGATCGAGGCCGGCCGCAAGCGGGCGCAGCCCATCGTCATGACCACCATCGCCATGGCGGCCGGCATGGTGCCCTCGGCCATCGGCCTCGGCGAGGGCGCCGCCTTCCGCGCGCCGATGGCGATCGCGGTGATCGGCGGGCTGCTCGCCTCAACCGTGCTGTCGCTGGTGTTCGTGCCGGCGGTGTTCACCCTGATGGACGATCTGCGCCATGTGCTCGGCCGCCTGCTCGGGCGCTTCGTCGGCGAGCGGGACGAGCCGCCGGAGCACACCGGTCACCCGGCCGAGTAGGCACGCACTATTGCAGCGGCGTGTCGCTCTCGCCGATGGTGCGGGCGAGTGCCATCTCGGTCACTGCCACCAAGATATCGGCCCGCGTCTTGAGGTCGGCGGCCTCCAGCAGCGCCTGTTTCTCGCGGGCGCCGAACGGCGCCATCATGGCGAGCCCGTTCACCAGCGCTTCGTTCGGCGCGCTCTTGATGTTGTCCCAATCGGCTTCCAGCCGGTTGGCGTCGAGATAGCTCGCCAAGGTGCGCAGCAGGGTGGCACGGTCGACCGCCTCGGCGCCGACATTGGGCGTGAAATCGTCGGCGAAGGCGGCAAAATCCACCTGCGCCTGTCGATAGCTGGTGCCGGCGCGTTCCTCGCGGACGATGCGGAAGCGGGCGACGCCGGTCAGGCTCAGCACATAGCGCCCGTCGCCGCTCTCGGCGATTTCGGTGATGCGGCCGACGCAGCCCACGCCGGCCAGGGCGGGGTGCGAGGGCGCACCGGAATGGTCGGCATCGGGCTGGATCATGCCGATCAGCCGCGGGCCGGCCAGCGCGTCGTCGATCATGGCGAGGTAGCGCGGCTCGAAAATGTTCAGCGGAAGCTGGCAGCGCGGCAGCAGCAGCACGCCGTCGAGCGGGAACACCGGGATGATCTCCGGCAGCTCGCCGGGTGCCTTATAGGGCCGGTTTATCGCCATAAGACCTCCTCGCCGCGCACCGCCTCACGCGAACAGAACGGAAGAGAGCCGGCGGCGGCCGGTCACCGTCATCTCGTCGGTCGGGCCCCAGGCCTCGAAGAACTGCACCAGCTGCTTGCGCGCACCGTCCTCGTTCCAGGCGCGGTCGCGGCGCACGATGGTGAGGAGCTGCTCCACCGCCTCCTCGCGCTTGCCATGGGCATTCAATGCCAAAGCAAGGTCGAAGCGGGCCTGGTGGTCGAGCGGCGCGGCCTCCACCTTGGCGCTCAGCGTGCCGAGATCGCCCAGTGCCGCGGCAGCCTCGGCGAGCTCGATGGCGGCGCGCGCGGCGGCCACCGTGGGATCGGCGGCCCCCGCCGCCGGCACCAGAGCCAGCGTCGCCTTGGCCTCTTCGAGATCGCCGGCGGCAAGGTGCGTGCGCGCAATGCCGGCGATCGCCTTCACATTCTCCGGCTCCTCCGCCAGCACCTGCGCGAACAGCTCCGCCGCGCCCGGCGCGTCGCCCTCACTCAGCGCCGTCTCGCCGGCTTCCAAGAGCGCTGCGAGGTCCACGCCGCCGGCCGCCCCGCCCAGCAGGCGCTCCACCAGCGCCTGGATCTGCTTCTCCGGCTGCGCGCCCATGAAGCCGTCCACCGGCTGGCCGTTGACGAAGGCATAGACGGTGGGCAGCGACTGGATGCCGAGCTGCTGGGCCACCGCCGGATGATCGTCGGTGTTCATCTTGACCAGCTTCACCTTGCCCTTGGCCGCCCGCACCACCTTCTCGATGATCGGGGTCAGCGCCTTGCACGGGCCGCACCACGGCGCCCAGAAGTCGACCAGAACCGGCCGCCGGCGCGATTCCTCCACCACATCCTTCATGAAGCCCTGGGTGGTGGTGTCGGACACGAGATCGTCGCCACCGGCGGCGGCGGGCGGGGTGGCGGACAGGTTCAGCAGCATGTCGGCTTCCTATGGTCGTTCCGTCGGCGCACGAGCGCCCGTCTCAACGGCTAAGATGGTCGGTCGGCGCTCGATTGCAACGCCGGGTCAGTCTGCCGCCACAGCCTCGTCCGCCTGCAACGGCAATTCGAGCACGAGGGGCTCGCGCCCGGTCGCGCGCAGAAAACGAAGAAGATCGACGGAGGCGATGCTGGTGGTGGCGGTGTTCACCAGCGGATGGCAGTTTACCACCGCATGGCGCATCAGGGCAGCGTCCAGCACCACGGTCACCCGGCCCTGCCGGTCGTTCACCGGCGCAAAGGCGGTGACCGAGCCGGGCTTGACGCCGAGCACCTGTTCCAGCAGCTCGGCGCTGCCGAAGGACAGCCGGCTCGCCGCACCCAGCGGGCCGTGCAACCGCTTGAGGTCGAGCCGCGCCTCCTCCTCGGCCACCACCAGGAACAGATTGCCCTTGCGGTCCTTGAGGAACAGATTCTTGGTGTGCCCGCCGGCAATCTCGCCGCGCAGCTGCTGGGAATCCTCCACCGTGAACAGCGGCGGATGTTCTACCGTGCGCGTCTCGATGCCGAGCGCGGCGAGGTGAGCGAACAGGTCTTCGGCGGTCAAGGGCGGGGCGGCAGCGTCGGTCATGCCGCGTTCTACCGCCGGGGCGCGGCGGCGTCGAGGCCGGCTTGACACGCAAGGCCCGCCCGGCCACATCGTCGGGAAACCACGAGACGAGGCCCAGATATGCGCCCGGTGATCGGCGTCGTCAGCGATGTGAAGGCGATCGGCAGCCACGCTTTCCACGCCGCCGGCGAGAAGTACATCTATGCGGTCGCCCGCGGCGCCGGCGCGCTGCCGGTGCTGCTGCCCGGCCGGATCAGCGCGATCGAGCGCAGCCAGCCGGCCGAGCGGTTGACCCCGGAGGAGGTGCTCGGCCTGGTCGACGGCATCTTCCTGCCCGGCAGCCCGTCCAATGTCGGGCCGGAGCATTATGGCGCGCGTCCGCACGACCCGCCGCTGGCCGCCGACCCCGACCGCGATGACCTCTCGCTGCCGCTGATCCGCGCCGCCATCGCCCGCGGCGTGCCCATCCTCGGCGTCTGCCGCGGTTTCCAGGAGATGAACGTCGCGCTGGGCGGCACGCTGCACCAGAAGGTGTACGAGGTGCCGGGCCATTTCGACCATCGCGAAGACAAGGACAAATCCGCCGCCGAGCAGTACGCCCCCACCCATGAGGTGACGCTGACCGCCGGCGGCACCCTCGCCGGCCTTGCCGGGGCGGAGCGCTGGCGGGTGAACTCGCTGCACGGCCAGGGCATCGACCGGCTCGCCCCCGGCCTCATCGTCGAGGCGCGGGCCGATGACGGGCTGGTCGAGGCGTTCCGGGTGCGGGATGCGGCGGGGTTCGCCATGGCGGTGCAATGGCACCCGGAATGGTGCTTCTGGGACGACCGGCTCTCCACCGCGCTGTTTTCCGCCTTCGGCGCGGCCGCACGCGCGCGGGCCGACCGCCGTGCGGCGGCCTGACGGCTCAGAAGGTGTGTGCCGCGAGATGGCCGATGCCGTCTCGTATGTCCGCTTCGATCGCGCGCCGCAGGTCCGCCTCGTCGCCGGCCCGGATCGCCGCCAGCGCCTGCGCGTGGCGGTCGACCGGATAGGAGCGGGCGAGATCGGCGATGGCGAGCCGCATGAACGGGCCGATCTGCAGCCACACCGATTCGATCAGCGGCAGCAGCACCGCATCCGGCCGGGCCCCGTAGAGCGCGCCATGGAAGGCGAGGTTGGTCTCGATGATGCGCTCGATGTCGCCGGCCGCCGCCGCCGCATCGGACAGCGCGTTGAGCGCCTCCAGCCGGGCCAGCGCCGGCGCGTCGATGGACGTGAGCGCGCGGGCCGCCGCCTCGGTCTCCAGCAGCACGCGGGCGGCGACCAGCTCGGTGAAGCGCTGCGGCGTCATGTCCGGCACCCGCACCCGGCGATTGTCGAGCAGCAGCAGCGCCCGCTCCGCCACCAGCCGCCCCAGCGCCTCGCGCACCGGCATCGGCGAGACGCCGAGCGCCTGGGCGAGCCCGCGTATGGTCACCGGGCGGCCGGGCGGCAGCCGGCCGGTCATCACCGTGCGGCGCAGGCAGCGGAACACCCAGTGCTGCGCGGTCTCGCCGGGGCGTCGCTCGTCCTGCGCCGGGGCGAGTTCCAGCGTGTCGGTGGGGCTCATAATCCGCTTCCTGCCGCCGCATGTCCCGGTCTAGGCTGGACGCCTGCGCCCCGCACATTGGAACTCACGCCTTGAACACCGCGCCGCCGCCCCGCTCCGGTCATGAGATCGACCCCAAGCTGCTGGAAATCCTGGTCTGCCCGCTCACCAAGGGGCCGCTCGACTATGACCGCGCCGCCCATGAGCTGATCTCCCGCGCCGCGCGCCTCGCCTATCCGATCCGCGACGGCATCCCGATCATGCTGCCCGACGAGGCGCGCCCGCTGGACGAGGTCTGACCCTACAGCGCCTCTCCGCGCATCAGCCGCGGCAGCGTGCCGGAGAGGCCGGCGGCGTCGCGGATGAAGGCGCGTTTCAGCGCGGGCACCCGCTCCACCAGGCCGAGCCCGACATCGCGGGCCAGCCGCACCACGTCCGAGGGCTGCTGGAACAGCCGGTTCAGCGCATCGGTTGCCGCACCCATCGCCACCGTGTCGAACCGCCGCCAACGCTGGTAGCGCTCCAGCACGTCCGGTCCGCCGATGTCGAGCCCGAGCCGCGCCGCATCGGTCACCGCTTCGGCCAGCGCGGCGACGTCGCGCAGGCCCAGATTGAGCCCCTGCCCGGCAATGGGGTGAATGGCATGGGCGGCATCGCCCACCAGCGCGAAGCGGTCGGCAATGAAGCGGCGGGCCATGCGCAGGCCGAGCGGAAAGGCGCGCGGACGGTCCAGCACCGCGATGGCGCCGAGCGCCAGGCCGAAGCGGCGCTCCAGCTCGTCGTGAAACAGCACCGGCGGCAGCGCCAGCAGCCGCTCGGCGGTCTCGCTCGCCTCGGTCCAGACGATGGAACAGCGCCGCCCGGTCAGCGGCAGCAGCGCGAACGGGCCGGCAGGCAGGAAATGCTCCACCGCCTTGCCCTCATGGTCGCGCTCATGACCGACGGTGAGCACGATGGCGGACTGGCGATACGACCAGCCGACCGTGCCGATGCCGGCCAGCCCGCGCAGCCGGGAGCCGGCCCCGTCGCAGGCGCACAGCAGCCGGGCGGCGGCCTGCGTGCCATCGGTCAGCCGCAGCGAAACCGATGCCGGGCCGGCCTCGAAGCCCGTGACGCCGGCGGGCCGAAGCACGATGCCGGCGTCTCCCGCACGCGCCAGCAGCGCGGCCTGCAAGGCGGCATTGCCGACCATGTGAGCGAACGGCTCGCCCTTCTCCACCTCGCCGTCGAAGCCGAGAAAGACCGGCCGGGCGGCATCGCCAAGCTTGCTGTCGGTGATCTCCATGGCGAGGATGGGCTGCGCGTCCCGCGCCACCTCGTCCCACACGCCCAGCGCGGTGAGCAGCCGGCGCGCGCCGGCGGCGATGGCGGAGAAGCGCCCGTCCGCCGGCGGCGGGCCGGCCAGTGCCGGGTCGGCGACGAGGATGCCGGCATCCGAGCCGAGGCCCTGGCGCAGCGCCAGAGCGAGCGTCAGGCCGGCAAGGCCGCCGCCGGCGATCACCGCCTCGCCGGGCGGCTGGAGGGCGGCTTGTGGCTGCATCGCTCCCGCCTTTCGCTGGGTGCCGACCTTCGGCGCCATTGTCGATACCGGCACATATGCCTTAGCTATCGGCACCGGGCAATCGGCGGCAGCGCCGCCTTGTGGAGAGTGCATGTCCTCAGCCGCCGGACCGCTGGTCGAAGAACTGCTGCAACTGCTCGATCTCGAAACGATCGAGGTCAATCTGTTCCGCGGCCGCAGCCCGCCCCGCGGCTGGCCGACGCGGCAGACCCGGGTGTTCGGCGGGCAGGTGCTGGCGCAGGCGCTGGTGGCGGCTATGCGCACCGTGAACGAGGTGCCGGTGCACTCGCTGCACGCCTATTTCATCCTGCCGGGCGACCCAGCCGCGCCCATCGTCTACGAGGCCGAGCGGGTGCGCGACGGGCGCAGCTTCACCACACGGCGCGTCGTCGCGGTGCAGCACGGCCGGCCGATCTTCGTGATGTCGGCGTCCTTCCATCGGCCGGAGCCCGGCCACGACCACCAGATGCCGATGCCGCCCGGCGTGCCGATGCCGGAAGAACTGCCGGACCTGAAGGCGATGCCGGTCGACATCGTGTCGCGCTGGCCGGAACGGGTGCGGGCCTATTGGAACCAGCCGCGGCCGATCGAGCTGCGGCCGGTGGACCTCGGCCGCTATGTCGGGCGGCGGCCGGCGCAACCGCAGCACCATGTGTGGTTCCGGGCCGCGGCGCCACTGCCGGACGATCCGGCGCTGCACCATGCGGTGCTGGCCTATGCCTCAGACATGACGCTCCTGGAGACCACCCTGGTGGTGCACGGCACCAGCGTGCTGGGCGACGACATCCAGGCCGCCAGCCTCGACCACGCCCTGTGGTTGCACAGGCCGTTTCGCGCTGACGAATGGCTGCTCTATGCGCAGGACAGCCCCTCCGCCGCCTCCGCGCGCGGGCTGGCGCGCGGCCTGATCTACGACCGCCAGGGCCGGTTGGTCGCCTCGGTGGCGCAGGAAGGGCTGATTCGCCCGGTCCGCCCTGCTGCCTAATTAAGCGGCAACTGCTTGCGATCTGCGAGCAGTTGACCGCGACCCTCCTCCGGCGCGCCGAAGATTTGAGCAACGCTACGTAAGGCAAACCGTGCTGCGCCGCGGCAGGCCGACGCAGCGGGACGCAGAAATATGGCCGAAAAGCGTTCATTTTCCTCGATTGGCACGCGAATTGATTGAGGAGGCCAGGCTTGTGCGTTGGGTCGGGGTAAACCCGCTCGGCCGAGTTCGATATGGATAGCCCCGGCCGGCGTATCAGGGCCGTGGGCAAGCGGGGACAGGAACCCATGAAGATCGTGATGGCTATCATCAAGCCGTTCAAGCTTGAGGAAGTCCGGGATGCGCTCACCGGCATCGGTGTGCACGGACTGACCGTTACCGAGGTCAAGGGATATGGCCGCCAGAAGGGCCATACCGAGATCTACCGCGGTGCCGAATATGCGGTGAGCTTCCTGCCGAAGCTGAAGATCGAGGTCGCCGTGGCCTCCGATCAGGTCACCAAGGTGATCGACGCCATCTCGACTTCGGCCAAAACCGGCCAGATCGGCGACGGCAAAATCTTCGTCTACGCGATCGACCAGGCCGTGCGCATCCGCACCGGCGAGACCGATATCGACGCCCTTTGATCCCGACACCGCGATTGCGACGGAGCGAATGCAGATGAAGATGAAGACGTGGATAAGCGCGGGACTGCCCGTGCTCGCGGCGACGGCGCTGGTGGCCGCTGCCGCCTTCGCCCAGGACGCCGCCGTTGCGCCGCCCGATGCGGTTGCGGCGGGCCCTTCGATCGACAAGGCCGACACCACCTGGATGCTGTTGTCGACCTTCCTGGTGCTCATGATGAGCGTGCCGGGCCTCGCCTTGTTCTATGGCGGCCTGGTGCGACAGAAGAACTTCCTGTCGGTCATCGCCCAGGTGTTCTACTCGGTCGCGGTCGTCACCATCATCTGGTTCGCCTACGGCTATTCGCTGGCCTTCACCGGCGGCTCGTCCTTCGTCGGCGGCTTCTCCAAGGCGTTCCTGAGCGGTGTCGGCCTGGAATCGCTCGGTGGCACCTTCTCGGTCGGCGTAGCCATTCCCGAGCTGGTGTTC
The DNA here is from genome assembly GCA_041287585.1 of Xanthobacteraceae bacterium. GTDB lineage: Bacteria > Pseudomonadota > Alphaproteobacteria > Rhizobiales > Xanthobacteraceae > Ancylobacter. The sequence continues at coordinate 4,266 of JBGGNI010000075.1, read as the reverse complement.
GTGCTGTTCCAGCTCACCTTCGCCGCCATCACCCCGGCCCTCATCGTCGGCGCCTTCGCCGAGCGCGTGAAGTTCTCCGCCGTGGTGCTGTTCATCCCGCTGTGGGTCACCTTCATCTATTTCCCGATGGCCCACATGGTGTGGTACTGGGCCGGCCCGGACGCGGTTGACGCCGCTGCCAAGGCCCTTGCCGCCGCCACCGATCCGGCCGCCAAGGAGGCCGCCCAGGCCGCCCTCGACGCCGTACTGGCCGACACCGGCTACATCTTCTCCCTCGGCGCCATCGACTTCGCCGGCGGAACCGTGGTGCACATCAATGCCGGCATCGCCGGCCTGGTCGGCGCCCTCATCGTCGGCAAGCGCACCGGCTACGGCAAGGAGCTGATGCCTCCCCACTCTCTGCCCATGGCGCTGATCGGCACCGCTTTGCTGTGGGTGGGCTGGTTCGGCTTCAACGCCGGCTCCAACCTCGAAGCCGCACCGCTCACCGTGCTCGCCTCGCTCAACACCTTCGTGGCCCCGGCCGCGGCGGCGCTGTCCTGGATGTTCGCGGAATGGCTGGTGAAGGGTAAGCCGAGCCTGCTCGGCATCGCCTCCGGTGTCGTCGCCGGCCTGGTCGCCGTCACCCCGGCGGCGGGCTTCGCCGGTCCGGGCGGCTCGATCGTGCTCGGCCTCGTCACCGGCGTGATCTGCTTCATCTTCTGCACCAGCATCAAGAACGCCATCGGCTACGACGACTCGCTGGACGTGTTCGGCGTCCACTGCGTCGGCGGCATCGTCGGCGCCATCGCCACCGGCATCCTGGTGAACCCGGCCCTCGGCGGCACCGGGATCTATGACTATGTCACCGGCGCCGTTGCCGAATACAGCCTCTCCGGCCAGGTCACCGCCCAGGTGAAAGCGGTGCTGATCACCGTCATCTGGTCCGGTGTCGGCTCGGCGATCATCTACAAGATCGTCGATGTCATCGTCGGCCTGCGCCCTTCCGTGGAGCGGGAGCGCGAAGGTCTCGACATCACCGACCATGGCGAGCGCGCCTATCACAGCTGATACGTGGCGGCGCCCCGGCGCCGTCCCGCATTCTCGTCAGGGCCCCGGTCGCAAGACCGGGGCCTTTTCGTTTGAACCCAGGCCCATTCGCTGCGCGTTGCAGGGCCGACGCATGGTTAAGTGCGCCTTTACCCGGCGCAGCCTAAACTCCGCGGGTTGAGCCGACACCCCGACCTTACGCGAGTGCCCGCCGTGCCCGAAACCCGCTTCCCTGCCGCGCCGCCCGGCGCCGCTGCCGCACCGATCGGCAGGGGCGAGGATCTGCGCGCCGTGGACGCGGCCGAGGTCGATGCCGGCCCGGCAGCACGCTCGCCCTTCATCCGGCTCGCCGATCTGCTGGCCGACATCGCGCCCGGCCGGCCGCCGCTGAGTCTCGCCGTGGGCGAGCCTCAGCACGCCATGCCCGGCTTCGTCGGCAAGGTTCTGGCCAAGCACCTGGCCGGTTTCGGCCGCTATCCCGCCGGCCGCGGCCTGCCGGAATTCCGCGCCGCCGCCGCCGCCTGGCTGGGGCGGCGCTACGCCTTGGCCCGCCCGGTCGACGCGGAACGCGAGGTGCTGGTGCTGAACGGCTCGCGCGAAGGGCTGTTCGCCGCCGCGCTGGTGGCCCGCCGGCTTGCCGGCGCCCGCATCGCGCGGCCGGCCATCCTGCTGCCCAATCCCTTCTACGCCGCCTATGGCGCCGGCGCCGAGGCGGCCGGCTGCGAGAGCGTGCCGCTGCCTCTGCCGGCCGATGGCGGCTGGCTGCCCGACCTTGATGCCCTGACGCCCGAACTGCTCGGCCGCACCGTAGCGCTCTATCTGGCATCGCCGGCCAATCCGCAGGGCACCATCGCCCCGCGCGCCTATCTGGAGCGGCTGGTGGCGCTGGCCCGCGCACATGGCGTGATGGTGTTCGCCGACGAGTGCTATTCCGAGATCTGGCTCGGGGACGAGCCGCCGCCGGGCATATTGGAGGCGGCGGGGGCCGATTTCGACGGCGTGGTCGCCTTTAACTCGCTGTCCAAGCGCTCCAGCCTGCCGGGACTGCGCTGCGGCTTCTGCGCCGGCGACGCCGCCTTCCTGGCCGCCTTCGCCGAATTCCGCAACATCGCCGCACCGCAGGTGCCGGAGCCGGTGCAGCACGTCGCCATCGCCGCACTCGCCGACGAGGCACATGTGACGGCCAGCCGCGCGCTCTACCGCGCCAAGTTCGATCTGGCCGACCGCATGCTGGCCGGCCGCTTCGGCCACCAGCGGCCGGACGGCGGCTTCTTCCTGTGGCTGGATGTCGGCGCCCTGGGCGGCGGCGAGGCGGCGGCGCGGCGGGTGTGGGAACGCCAGGGGCTGCGCACCGTACCCGGCGGTTATTTGTGCCGCAGCGCCCAAGACGGCCGCAATCCGGGTGCTCCCTATCTGCGGGTGGCCCTGGTGCACGATCTCGCCACCACCGAGGAGGCGCTGGTGCGCCTCGTCGCCGGCCTGTCCTGAGCACGCGCGGAGGACCCATGCACGCGACCACGCGAACCGCCGCCCGCCCCGCCGCCGAGCCCCGCGCGGCCCGCGCCCGTCCGGCCCCGCGGCCCATGCCGGAGATCGAGACGGCGCGCCGCCGGCCGCCGGCGGACTTCATGCCGGACGAGATGCGCGGCGCGCTGCGCCGGCGCACCGGGCAGATCGGCGGTCTCGCCCTGTTTGCCGCCACCGCGCTGGCCATGGTGGCGCTGGCGAGCTGGTCGGCCGACGATCCGAGCTTCAGCCGGTCGAGCGCGGCGCTGCCCGCCAATCTGCTGGGACGGCCCGGCGCCATCATTGCCGATCTGCTGATGCAGATGTTCGGCCTCGCGGCGCTCGCCGTGGTGCTGCCGCCCGCGGCCTGGGGCTGGCGCATCCTCAGCGCCCGCGCGCCGCGCCGCCCGCGGCTGCGGCTGGCCGCCTGGGTGTTCGGTGCCGTGCTGGCGGCGGGATTCGCGGCCTGCCTGCCGCGCCTGGGCGCCTGGCCGCTGCCCACCGGGCTCGGCGGCGTGCTGGGCGAAGGCGTGCTGGCGGGGCCGGCCTATCTGCGCGGCGGCTGGCTCAGCGGGCTGGATTATGTGGTGGCCGGCACGCTGTGCCTGATCGGCGCGCTGCTCGTCCTGCCGGTCGCCACCGGGCTCGGCTTCAACAGCGTGCCGGAGGAAGCCGCCGAGATCGACGAAGACGCCGCGGTGTTCGAGGAGGACGAAGAGCGCGGCGGCGTCTCGCTGGGCGCGCTGACCCACGGCGTGCTGGCCCTGCGCGCCCGGTTGCGGCGGCTGCGCCGGCGCGGCGGCGCCCTCGGCATCGACGGTGCCCGCGCGATGCTGGCCAGCGCGCGCGAAGCGTTCGGCCTGGATGAAGCCAAGGTGCGTGCGCCGCTGCCCGGCCAGCGCGTGGAGCCGCGCTTCAACGGAGTCCCGGCAGCGGACCGGGAGCCGGAAGAGGCGTTCGACGACCGGTTCGAGCCGATCGAGGACGCGGCCGCCGAGCAGACCCCGCTGCCGCAGGCTGCCCCGGCCCGGCCGGCAGCCGCGGCGTCCGGCCCCCGCCGCCCGCCGCTGCGCTCCATCCGCGGCGGCCGCGCCGAGGCGGAAGAGGCGCGCCGGCGCTACGCCCGCCCCTCCTTCGAACTGCTCGCCCCGCCGCCGCCCAGCCGCGGACCGGCGCTCTCCAGCGAACTGCTGACCGAGAATGCCCGCGAACTGGAAGGCGTGCTGGAAGATTTCGGCGTGCGCGGCGCCATCGTCAATGCCCGCCCCGGCCCGGTGGTGACGCTCTATGAGCTGGAGCCCGCCCCCGGCATCAAGTCGTCCCGCGTCATCGGCCTCGCCGACGACATCGCCCGCTCGATGAGCGCGATCGCCTGCCGCGTCGCCGTGGTGCCGGGCCGCAACGCCATCGGCATCGAGCTGCCCAATCCGAAGCGCGAGAAGGTGCTGCTGCGCGAGATGCTCGCATCGAGCGACTACACCGACACGCAGGCGCGCCTGCCGCTGTGTCTCTGCAAGACCATCGGCGGCGATCCCGTGATCGTCGACCTCGCCCGGATGCCGCATCTGCTGATCGCCGGCACCACCGGTTCGGGCAAGTCGGTCGCCATCAACACCATGATCCTGTCGCTGCTCTATCGCCACCGGCCCGAGCAGTGCCGCCTGATCATGATCGACCCGAAGATGCTGGAACTCTCGGTCTATGACGGCATCCCGCATCTGCTCTCCCCCG
>JBGGNI010000074.1:0-11481 GCA_041287585.1 Xanthobacteraceae bacterium | reverse complement strand
TCGAACACCCACTGCATGACAATCTCACGCCGCTCATGCTCGAAGTCGACATCGATGTCGGGCGGCTCGCGCCGTTCCTCGGAGACGAAGCGCTCGAACAGCAGATCGTTGCGGCCGGGATCGATGGAGGTGATACCGAGCACATAGCAGACCGCGCTGTTGGCGGCCGACCCGCGGCCCTGGCAGAGGATGTCCCGGCTGCGGGCGAACCGCACGATGGCGTTCACCGTCAGAAAGTACGGGGCGTAGTGGAGCGTCTCGATCAAGCGCAATTCGTGCTTCAGGCTGCGGACGACCTTGTCGGGAACGCCTTCCGGGTAGCGCGCCTGCGCACCCTCCCAGGTCAGCCTGTCCAGCGCCTGCTGCGGCGTCAGCCCCGGCATGGTGCGCTCTTCTGGATATTGGTAGGCGAGCTCATCCAGAGAGAACCGGCAGCGGTCCGCAATCTCGATCGTGCGGGCGAGCGCCTCCGGATAGCGCGAGAACAGGCGCGCCATCTCCGCCGGCGATTTGAGATAGCGGTCGGCATGGCGTTCCCGGCGGAACCCGGCCTCGTCGATGGTGCAGTTATGGCGGACGCAGATGACCACGTCCTGCAGCTGCCGCCGCTCGGCGACATGGAACAGCACGTCGTTGGTCACGACGGTGCGTACCTTCGCCCGCGCGGCAAGCTCGGCCAGTTCATGCAGGCGCATCTGGTCGTTCGGGCGCCGCCGCAGCGTCAACGCCATTGAGGCGCGCTCGCCAAACGCCTCCGCCAGCCGGCGCAGCTGAACCGCGCACAGCTCGTCGGCCCGATCGGGAACCAGGACGGCGAACAGCCCCTCGCTATAGGCGACCACATCGTCCCAATGAAGGAGGCACTTGGCTTTGCCGCCCCGCCGCTTGCCCAGCGACAGCAGCCGGCACAGCCGCGAGTACGCCGGCCGATCCGTCGGGTAGACCAGCAGCGACATGCCGTCGGCCAGGTCGAGCCGGCAGCCGACGATGTGCCGCACCCCGGACGACTTCGCCGCCTCATGGGCACGCACAACGCCGGCCAGCGAGTTGCGGTCGACGACGGCGAGCGCCTCGATACCGAGCGCCGCCGCCTGGGCGAACAGTTCATCGCAGGAGCTCGCGCCGCGCAGGAAGCTGAAGTGCGAGGTGACCTGGAGCTCGGCGTAGCGGTTCATCCTGCACCGGCAGTGGAGCAAATGTTTTCAAAACGTTTTGAAATGTTTTCGGGATATGCAAAACGTCCGATGTAAATCGTTTTATGATACAGTGGGTATTGACGGGACAGTCTCAGACGTGCTGTAACGTCTCCCAAGCGATCGAACGAAGTTTTGAGGAAAAACGAAACGTCATGACAAACGTCAGTGGAACGCCACACAAGCGGGCGACTCGCAGGGGCCTCTTCGCGTTCGGTGTCGAGAGCCTGCAGAAAGAAGGCTGGACCGTCAGCCGAGTGCCGCGAGGCGGCAAGGCCAGCTTGCGGGAGATCACCCGCGGCTCCAAGAAACACCGGGTCTCGATCCGGACTTCGCAGGACGCGTGGATCGCTTTTCCGCGCAAGTCCGACGGCAGCGGCGGCTGGGTGACCCTGGACGAGGTCGACTTTGTCCTCGCCGTTTCCGTGGACGATCGGCACAACCCCGTCTTCGCCCGCGCGCACCTGATCCCCGGCGATGAGGCCCGCGCGCGCTTCGAACGCGCCTATGCCGCCCGCAAGGCGGCCAAGCACACGCTTCCGAATGGCCGAGGCATATGGTTGTCCCTCTACGACACCGAGGCCAGCGAGCCGGTCAGTCATGTAGGTGCAGGAATGGGGATCGAATTCCCCGCGATCCAGACCCTCGACCTGCGGACGGGCACGCTTCCGGCCGGCGCTGGGGAGGTCGACGACGAGGTAGCCGACGAGGAGGACGAACCCGAGGCCGCCGCAACGGCCGAAGCGCCGCTGACTATCCCCGAGGCTAAGCGGCGGCTGGCCGCGACCCTCGGCGTACCGGAGTCCTCCATCAAGATCAGCATCGAGCACTGATGATCGCCCGTGACCGATGACTGAGGAGGCCGCCGATCCCCGGATCGGCGGCCGTCTTTCCTTATGGTTGTGACCGCTCATCCGAACACCCCGTGCAGGAACCAGCGCTGCGAGCCGGTGGCGGTGTCCTCGCCGTCGCCGGCTCGGAAAATCCAGAAGCGCTCGCCCGCTTCGTTTTCGACTCGAAAATAATCCCGCACCGCGGCGCGTTCGGCATCGCGCTTCCACCATTCGCCGAACACCCGCTCCGGACCGTCAGCGCGCTTCACCCGATGGCGTATGCCGCGCCAGGAGAAGGTGGCCGGCGGATGATCCGGCAGCAGCGCCATCGTCTCGACCGGCTCGGGCGTCGGCAACAAGCGCGACGGTCGCGGCCAATGCGCCGGCCAGCCCGCCCCGGTGTTCGGCGCGGACGGCGGCACGCGCTGCACCGAGCGCTCCGGCACATCGCTGGCGACCGGGGCGAAGCGGTAGAGGCGGGTCTCGCCGACACGGTTGGCGAGCGTGTCCACCAGATCGGAAACGTCGGTCTCCGGCTCGTCGGTCAGCGACGAGACGAGCTGCCTCATTGAGAATGGCTCGGCGAGCGCGGCGGTCAGGTCCATGATCTCGATGCCGAAGCCGGGATCGATGGTCTCGATCTTGTCGCAGAGCAGGCGAGTGAGACGACGGACATCGCGCACCGGCTTGGCCATGCCGATGCGGATGGCGGTCTTGGTCGTGTCGACGCGGTGGAACACCAGATCGAGCCGCCGGGCGCCGAGCCCTTTGGCTTCCAGCGCCACGCAGAGTTGGCCGACGAGCTTGCCGGTGTAGCGGGCAATGGTTTCCGCCGCCCCAATCGGCTCGGCGAAGGCGCGCCGAACGCGAATGAGCTCGGGTGCCTGCAAGGGTTCGATAGGCTCGGCGATCTGCCCGAGTGCCCGATCGATCTGGCGCCCGATCTCTGGGCCGAAGCGCAGCATCAGGCCGGCCCGCGGTTGCGCCCGCAGATCGGCGATGGTCTCGAAGCCGAGCGTGCGCAGGCTCGCCACCACGGGTGGCAAAAGCCGGAGCGCGGCGATTGGCAATCCATCAAGCGCCTGGGCGTGCAGGCCCGGCGCCACCACCAGAACCGGCCGTGCCACATATCGGGCGAGGGCGTGAGCTGCGCCCCAAGTATCGGCCACCGCCGCCCGTGCCGACAGTCCGGCAGCGCCCAGCCGCTCCACCGCATCCGTCAGCAAGGCGTGCTCGCCACCCTTAAGATGGTCGGCGCCCGCCGTGTCGATCACCAGACCATCCGGAGCATCGGCTGCTGCGATCGGCGCGTAGCGTTGCAATGCCCACAGCGCGAGCCGCTCCAGGGCGGCGGCATCCTCGGCAGGCTCGGCATCCTTCATCGCCAATCCCGGAACAAGCGCCTGCGCCTTGGTCGCCGGCATGCCGACGGACAGACCCGCTGTCCGTGCAGCCCGATCGACGGCCAGCACCACACGGCGTCGTCCGTCCCGGCCGACCAGCACCAAGGGCTGTTCAGGCGGGAGCGATGCGGCGCCTGATTTCCTTCTGATCCGATCGGTTGGCCACCAGGGAAGGAAGAGCGAGACGACCCTGGCCATCGCAAGCCTCCACCTCGAAATCCGCGCTCTCGCCGGCGCGACAGCGAATGAGCTCCACCAGCCAGCGCGGCCGGCCCACGCCTGGGACCGGCAATGGCGAGGACGGCAGCACCGTGACCCGCCAGCGCGTCACCGCCGCCGTCGGCTGGCCGAAATCCGCCACCTCGGCCGGCCGGCGCCAACGGCGCACGGCGATGCCGATCGTTCCCGCGCCCTCGGCCGCAAGCTGAAGACGGCGGGAGGCGGTCATGGAGAGCCGGGCGACTTCGGCCACCACCGCGCCGAGACCGCGGTGCCGCAGGCCCTCTTCGAAACAGGCGAGCACGGTCTGGTCGTCACCGGCTTCGACATAGATGACCCGGTCCGGCCCCAGGCCGGCCTGCGCCAATGCCGGCGCGAACAGATCCTGCCGCACCACGCACCACAGCACCTTGCCGCGGGTGCGCGCCGCGATCCCCGCGGCAAACAGCGCCGCGGCGGCGCCATCGATCGCGCCATTGCCGCCGCCCGCCACCTCGTGCAGCGCGCCCAGCATCAGCCCGCCGCCCGGCAGACGTTGATCGATGCCGCCAAGGCCGAAGGGCAGCACCTGGCGTACCGCCGCGCCGCCGGTCTCCAGCTGCGCGACGCGCGCGCGCAATTCGGCCAAAGCGGCCGTCCGGCCGGACATGCAGGTGCCCTTCCCGAGGTGTGATCTTGCCCATGTGTTCTTTATCTGTTCTCATCCGCTCCGATGAGTCAATTCACCCTCAGATACCGGGGCGGCCGTTGGCGGTCAGCTCAGCGATGAGGGGTAGCCCAGCACGCATTGTCGAACGGGCGGCGGGCGTGTTCCGTCGTTCACCCCTCTCGCCTGGAATGATTCGCTGTCCATGTTCGCCACCTATCTCGCCAAGCTCAATCCGGACCAGCGGCGCGCCGTCGAGCACGGCGTGCTTGGCCATGGCCAGCACGAGGGCGGGCCGCTGCTGGTGATCGCTGGCGCCGGCTCGGGCAAAACCAACACGCTGGCCCATCGCGTCGCCCATCTCATCGTCCATGGCGCCGATCCGCGCCGCATCCTGCTGCTGACCTTTTCGCGCCGTGCCGCCGCCGAGATGGCGCGCCGGGTGGAGCGCATCGCGGCGCAGGTGCTCGGCAAGGACGCCGCGGTGATGACCGACGCGCTGGCCTGGGCCGGTACCTTCCACGGTGTCGGCGCCCGGCTGCTGCGGGACTATGCCGAGGTGATCGGGCTCGACCCGAACTTCACCATCCACGACCGGGAAGACAGCGCCGACTTGATGAACCTAGTCCGGCACGAGCTCGGCTACTCCCGAACCGAGAAGCGCTTTCCCACCAAGGGCACCTGCGTCGCCATCTATTCGCGGGCGGTGAACGCCCATGCGCCGCTCGACGAGGTGCTGGGCAAGAGTTTCCCCTGGTGCGCCGGCTGGGCTGCCGAGCTGCGCGCCATGTTCGCGGCCTATGTCGAGGCCAAGCAGGGCCAGAACGTGCTCGACTATGACGATCTGCTGCTGTGCTGGGCGCAGATGGTGGCCGAGCCCTCGCTCGCCGCCGAGCTTGGCGGGCGCTTCGACCACGTCATGATCGACGAATATCAGGACACCAACCGGCTCCAGGCCACCATTCTGCTCGGCCTCAAGCCGGATGGCCGGGGTCTCACTGTGGTCGGCGACGATGCGCAGTCGATCTATTCCTTCCGCGCCGCGACGGTGCGCAACATCCTCGACTTCCCGGGGCATTTTTCGCCGCGCGCCGCCATCATCACGCTGGAGCAGAACTATCGCTCCACCCAGCCGGTGCTCGCTGCCGCCAACGCGGTGATCGGCTACGCCGCGGAGCGTTTCAGCAAGAACCTGTGGTCGGAGCGAACCGCTGCAGATCGCCCCCAACTGGTCTCGGTGCGCGACGAGATCGAGCAGGCCAATTATGTGGCGAGCCAGGTGCTGGAGAACCGGGAGGGCGGCATCGCGCTGAAGGCGCAGGCGGTGCTGTTCCGTACCTCGCATCACAGCGGAACGCTGGAGGTCGAGCTGACCCGCCGCAACATCCCGTTCGTGAAATTCGGCGGGCTGAAATTCCTCGATGCTGCCCACGTCAAGGACGTGCTGGCAGTGCTGCGCTTTGCCGAGAACCCGCGCGACCGCGTCGCCGGCTTCCGCGTGCTTCAGCTGCTCAGCGGCCTGGGGCCGAGTAGCGCCGGCAAGGTGCTCGACCACATCGACGCGCAGGGCATCGCGGCGCTCGACGGCTTCACGCCGCCAGTGCGCGCCGCGGCCGACTGGTCGGGCCTCGTCGAGTTGCTCCGCGATCTGCGCGGCCGGTCATCGGGCTGGCCCGCGGAGCTCGACCGGGTACGGAGCTGGTACGAACCGCACCTGGAGCGCCTGCATGAGGACGCCGCCACCCGCCAGGCCGATCTGGTCCAGCTGGCGCAGATCGCCGCCAGCTATCCCTCCCGCGAGCGCTTCCTCACCGAACTGACGCTCGACCCGCCCGACGCCACCAGCGACCAGGCCGGCGTGCCGCATCTCGACGAGGACTACCTCATCCTCTCCACCATCCATTCCGCCAAGGGGCAGGAGTGGAAATCGGTGTTCGTGCTGAACGTCGTCGACGGCTGCATCCCGTCCGACCTCGGCGTCGGCACCAAGGACGAGATCGAGGAGGAACGGCGCCTGCTCTATGTCGCGATGACCCGTGCCAAGGACAGCCTGCACCTCGTCGTGCCGCAGCGCTTCTTCACCCACGGCCAGGCTTCGCGCGGCGACCGGCACGTCTACGCCGCGCGCTCCCGGTTCATCCCGCCGGCCGTCCTCGGCCTGTTCGCGTGCAGCGCCTGGCCAGTGGTGGACGCCTCGGCCGCCGCCGGAGCCGCGGCTGGCACGGTTCGCATTGATGTCGGGGCGCGGCTGCGGGGCATGTGGCGATGAGGCGGATTGGCTCAAGGTGTCCCGTTTCGCGTTGAGGAGACACGGTTAAGCCGCACGGAGACATGCCACCTGGCGGAAGGCAGCCGTGGGCGGCCTCGGCGCCGGGTGAGCGTGCCCTTCTGCGCCTCCCGGACCACATTGCCGCCTGCGGCGAGTTCTGTGCGGTCGTCGCCAAAGCGGCTACCGGCAGCAGCCCGTCGAAATCTGGATTTTGCAAGCACCCCTGCGACAGTTGCTAAAGTTGCGACGGTTGTCCGCAATATCCGTGATCCATATCCGTCGCGAGCCATTGTTGGGCCTATTTCGCCGCCACAATGCCGGCCTCTTCGGCCGCCAGTACCAGCGCTGCGCGGAAGACTTTGACCGAACCTTCTCCGCTTAGGGCACCCAATCCCTTGATGCGTGCACGCCGGTGGAGCGATGTATCTGCGAACGCGGCGGGCCAGTTGCCCACCAAGAACTGCCAAGCGCCCTGGACGTCGACCAGCCTTCGTCCTCTGGCTCGGCCATACAACAGTGTCAGCGGTTCGAACGGGGCGTTTTCCATATAAAACTCAACTTCGCCGAGGGGCCAGGGTTCAACCTGGCGCCGGGAATGCTGAGTTTAATATCAGCCTACTTAGGCACCATCGGCGGGTGATAGTAACCTCAAACCGTTTAAGCGAAGTGACCGACAAGTTCTCGGTATTCGACGGCCAGTCGCTGTATGTCGGGCGGCACGGTGGGCATATCCGGGTCGGATGCCCCCTGCGCCAGCTCTAAAGCCACGACATGCCAGAAGCGGTCGACGGCCTCGGATACCTGTTTGTCCGACAGGCCCGCGCCTGCAAGGTCGGCGAGGCAGATCGCTCGCGCGCGGGCTTCAAGATTGGTGAAAGGCATGGTTGGGACCCCTCACGAAGCAGTACATTCGATAATTTTGAAATCCCCGCACTTTTCAGGCAAGCCGTTTTTTATGGGCAGCCCCGATCATCGCACCACGGGGGAAATTGACGCTTGACCTTATCAATCCGTCCCGGCCTACACGAGCATCATCGGATTGGTGACCACCAGCCGAGACCGCAGCATGTGCTCCAGCTTGGCATCGGCTCCTTCCAGGATGATATCCAAAGTCGATCCGAGGCGAGCCCTCCGTGCTGAGATAGGGCCGCGGCAGCGCGCTCAGTCGCGCCGCGATGCCGGCGGAACCTGACCCACTCAGTGAGGCCACGCCACGTCAAGGCGATCAGGGACGCTGGCGCAGAAGTACCAGATGCGGCACATCGTTGTAGGGGCCTTCGGCTACGGTTCTAAAGCCGATTTTGTGAGCGAGGTGGATCGAAGGGGCGTTCATCGTGGCGATTATGCATGAGGTCTCATCAGCGCCGAGCTCCTTGTCACCCCATGCTTGAATCGCCGTTACCGCTTCCGTTGAGAGCTTCCTGCCGTGGAAGGAACTGGCGAGGGCCCAGCCAAATTCCGGCTTACCCACAATGTTGGGTTCGATCGTGCGATGGAATTCCGCATACCCGGCGATGCCTGCCAGCGCGCCAGTGATCTTGTCCTCCAACGCCCAATAGCCATAGCCGGACAGCTCCCATAACCCCGCCAGGCGCAGCATGCGCGCCCATGCATCTTCGCGGGATAGTGGCTTGCCCGTTAGAAGGCGGTACACGAGCGGATCACTATACATCTGCTCGAAAGCGTCGAGGTCGGACGCCTTTAAGCCGCGGAGGCGCAGGCGCTGCGTCTCAAGAGTGGGGGCGGCGTGGCTCGCTGGGATTGTGCTCATCCGTCAACTTTGCCAACATTCCGGTTAATGCACCACCCAGATTCACAATGCCGGCGCCATTAGTCAGGAAGTCGCCACCTGCGGTTTGGCCAGCCTCACACCCGCGCCGCCCCCGTTCTCCGCAATGAACTCGACGCCGACAAACTCTATTTCCGCCTCAGTAGGTAGGCGCCTGCCGCCGCTAAGGCGACCCCGATAGCGGCCGGTGGGACCATCTCGGCGAGGACGTCGACCGACCGCGACATCATCATGACGCCAATGATCGACATAATCGCCCAGGCGGCACCCACGATGATCAGCAGGATTGCTAAGGCGGTGCGCATGAGCGGTGCCTCAATCGTCGTTCGACGCATTCAGCTCATCTACAGGTTTGGGCGCCGGCTTCCTCAGCCGCACCCCAGCCCCGCCGCCGTCTCAGCGATGAACTCGACGCCGACGGCCCCCATAGGCGCCGGATGGCAAGATACGCTGCCTCATGTCGTTGGCACAGTGCCGCCATCGATCACGTATTCGGTTCCCGTGATGGCCGCGGCTCGCGGGGAGGCAAGGAAGGCGATCAGGTTCGCGACCTCCGCCGGCTTGGACGGACGGCCAAGCGGAATTCCGCCAAGCGCATCCATGATGATCTTCTTGCCGCCTTCATAGTCGGTACCCGCCTTCGCCGCGAGACGCTCCGCGAGGGCGACTGAAGCCTCGGTTTCAATCCAGCCGGGCGATACCCGCACCACGCGGACACCTTTGGGGGCCACTTCCTTCGAGAGGCCCTTGCTGTAGTTGGAAAGCGCCGCCTTCGCGGCCGCATAGGCCATCGTGGCTTCGGGAAGCGGAAGCTGCCTCTGGATCGACGTCACGTGGATAACGACGCCGGAACCCTGGGCGATCATCCCCGGCAGCAGGGCGCGGTCGAGGCGCACGGCGGGAAACAGATTCTGACTAAGCTCCTTTTGCCATTCCTCATCGCGGAGCGCCGCAAAGCCTCCTCCCGGTGCCGACGAGCCACCGAGCACATGGACGAGGATGTCCACCCCGCCCATCCGCTTCAAGGTCGCCTCGGCAACCTTCGCGCAGCCCTCGGCAGTGGTGAGGTCGGCGGGGACGAACTGTTCTTCGGGCAGATCAACCGGGCGGGATCGCGCTGTCGTGATGACGCGGGCCCCTTCTTGCCGGAACAGAGCCACGGTTGCGGCTCCCGTGCCGCGCGTGCCCGATGTGATCAACGTGCGCAGGTTTCTAAGCTCCAGGAAGTCAGGCATCACCGGACCTCCAGATGCCGGATCTTGTCGCCGGCCATTTCAAACACGAAATCGAGCTCGACAGGACTGCCTGGAAAATTGCCAGAAACCCTGCTGGTGACGACCAATCTGCCATGCTGCTCCGCTGAGCGAAGAGGCTCGATGGTGTGGTGGTATTTCTCCTTGGCTGATTGCCACCAATCCCGGATGGCTGTTGGGCCCCGGTGCGTCTGGCCTTCATCCGTCACGATGGCGTCTTCGGTGAACCGTTGCGCGAGGGCATCGGCATCGCCACTCGTGTCGGCGCGGAAATAGCTGGCGATGGGCGGCGGCAGTTCTAGGGGCATCGTCCGGTCCGTCTCTTAGAAGATCGCTCGCGAGCGCTTGCCGCGTCATTCATCGCCTAAACATTCCGAATGACAAGAACCTACGAAAAAGTTAGGTACTTACCTATGAGTGAGGATAGAGCACGCTCGGCGGCGGAACGGGTTGAGGATGCGCTCAAATTCCTTGAGGGGCGCTGGAAGCTGGTGATCTTGTTCCGCTTATTCGGCGGCAAGGTCTTGCGGTTTTCGGAATTGGAGCGGTCGATCCCAGCCATCTCGCAGAAGATGCTCATCCAGCAACTTCGGCAGATGGAGGCCGACGGCATCGTGCAGCGGACCGTCCATCATCAGGTGCCGCCAAAGGTAGAGTACGCATTGACGGATTGGGGACAGGCGCTATGCCCGGCACTCGACGCCCTGTTGAAATGGGCGGGCCAGCGAGACGACGTTACGATTGCTAAGCCGATGGACGCATAAAACCGCTGGGCCGGTTAGCGAGGCGTGAGCGCCGCGGTGTGGACCAAGGCGCTCCAAGCCGCCGAAGCCCTGCGAACATATCCGCCAATCAGTACATCCCCACGCACGGCCCCGAGTAGCTTACCCCGACGATCTGCCAGCTCTCCGGCGTGCCGCCCGTGCCGATCTGCTGCGTCGCCACCAGCAGCCGGCAGGTCTGGGTATTGGCCACCGTGGGCGCACAGAAAATCTGGAATCCCGCGATTTTGCGCATACCGAACGAAACTCGGAGGATGGCTTGGGCATGCATCGACAAAAAATCTATGCATGTGGAAGCGTGGCACCATGAATCGGACCACACTCTGTGGTGCTGCCCAGGTGCTGACCAGCCCCGAGGAAAGGATGCATTCTAAGAGATAAATGCAAAAAATATGAGAAAAATCAGAGGCTTGATGGTGGGCGATACAGGGATTGAACCTGTGACCCCTCCCGTGTGAAGGGAGTGCTCTCCCGCTGAGCTAATCGCCCGCCGACCATCAGGCGGCAGGATGTATCGGCTCGAACCGAGCGGTGTCAAGCGCCCTGGCTGGACGTGCCGGCAAGCAGGCGCTCGACCGCCTCCGGAAGCAGATCGAAATGCTCGACCAGCAGGTCGCCGCCGAGTTCATGCGGCGGGATTTCGGTGTAGCCGAACGGCACCACGATCACCGGAACGCCGGCGTTTCGCGCGGCGCTGACGTCGGTGGAGCTGTCGCCGACCATCACCGCACGCGCCACCGTGCCGCCCGCCCGCTCGATCGTGCCGATGAGATGGCCGGCATCGGGCTTCTTCACCGCGAAGGTGTCGGAGCCGGCGATCACCTTGAAGCGGTCCGACAGACCCAGCCGGTCCAGCAGCAGGATCGAGAGGAACTCCAGCTTGTTGGTGCACACGGCAAGCACATGCCCGCGCGCCTCCAGCGCATCGAGTGCGGCGACGAGGCCGGGGAAGGGGCGCGACGCGTCGGCGATATGCGCCGCATAATGTTCGAGGAAGCGCTCGAACATCTGGTCGACGCCGGGCGGGTCGATGGTGAGGCCGGCGGCGGCGATGCCGCGCTCCACCAGCGCGCGGGCGCCGGCGCCGATCATCT
>JBGGNI010000073.1:0-43478 GCA_041287585.1 Xanthobacteraceae bacterium | reverse complement strand
CCTCATCGCACCCGCTCGCGGGGCGAGGCTTTGGAGCCGCGCCGCAGCCCGGAGGCGCGGCTCGACGAAGCGGTGGGGCTTGCACGCGCCATCGACCTCGACGTCGTCGAGAACATCCTCGTCGGCCTCTCCACCCTGCGCCCGGCCACCTATCTCGGCACCGGCAAGGTGGAGGAGATCGACGCCCTGGTGAAGGCCCATGAGGCCGGGCTGGTGTTCGTCGATGCGCCGCTGACCCCGGTGCAGCAGCGCAATCTGGAGCGGGCCTGGTCGGCCAAGGTGATCGACCGCACAGCACTGATTCTGGAGATATTCGGCCAGCGCGCCCGCACCCGCGAGGGCGTGCTTCAGGTCGAACTCGCCCATCTCAGCTATCAGAAGAGCCGGCTGGTGCGCTCCTGGACCCATCTGGAGCGCCAGCGCGGCGGCTTCGGCTTTCTCGGCGGGCCGGGCGAGACCCAGATCGAGGCCGACCGCCGCCTCATCGGCGAGCGCATCCTCAAGATCGAGCGCGAGCTGGAACAGGTAAAGCGCACCCGCGCGCTGCACCGGGCCAGCCGCAAGCGGGTGCCGTATCCCGTGGTGGCGCTGGTCGGCTACACCAATGCCGGCAAGTCGACGCTGTTCAACCGGCTGACCGACGCCAAAGTGATGGCGCAGGACCTGCTGTTCGCCACGCTCGACCCCACGCTGCGCGCTGTGGAGCTGCCACACGGCGAGCGCATCATCCTCTCCGATACCGTGGGCTTCATCTCCGATCTGCCGACCCAGCTGGTGGCAGCCTTCCGGGCCACGCTGGAAGAGGTGATCGAGGCCGACATCATCCTGCATGTGCGCGACATGGCGCATGAGGATGCCGACGCCCAGGCCGGCGACGTCACCGACGTGCTGGCCGATCTCGGCATCGGGCCGGACCAGGCCGCGCGGCTGATCGAAGTGTGGAACAAGATCGACCAGCTCGACGAGGACCGGCGCGCCGGGCTGTTCGCAGCGGCCGCACGCCGGCCGGTCGAATCGCGGCCGCTGGCGCTTTCGGCATTGACCGGGGAGGGCGTCGACGCGCTGAAGGCGGCCATCGAGCGCCGGCTGGCGCGCGGGCGGGTGACGCTGGCGCTCGAACTCGACCCGGCCGACGGCGAGGGCCTGGGCTGGCTCTACCGCCATGCCGAGGTGCTGGAGCGCCGTAACGGTGAGGGCGGCCGCCTGCATGTGGTGGTTCGCGTGCTGCCGGACCGCGCGGACGGCATCGAGCGGCGCTTCGGCGGCCGGCGCACCGGCGGATAGAGCAGGGGGCGCGTGCCCTCTTCCGGCGCGTGGCGCGGTGGTGGTGCGTGCTTCGAGGTCGGCCTTCGGCCGACACCTCAGCATGACGAATGTTTTTGTAAGTGAGAGACTTACGTCATCCTGAGGAGCCCGAGCGCAGCTCGGGCCTCGAAGGACGCACAAGGCTGATGCAGCAGCCTATTCCGCCGCCTTGGCGGCCTGCCACAAAGCTTCCATCTCCTCCAGCGTCGCGTCTTCCGGTCGGCGGCCGGTCGGGGCCAGCCCGTCCTCGATGGCGGCGAAGCGGCGTTCGAACTTGGCGTTGGTGCCGCGCAGCGCGGCCTCGGGATCGACGCCGAGATGTCGCGCAAGATTGGCCAGCGCGAACAGGATGTCGCCCATCTCGCCGGCCGCCGCCGCCCGGTTGCCGGCGGCGATCTCGGCCTCCAACTCGGCGATTTCCTCGCGGATCTTGTCCAGCACCGGCGCCGCGCTCGGCCAGTCGAAGCCGACGCGCGCGGCCTTGTCCTGAAGCTTCACGGCGCGCACCAGCGCCGGCTGTGCCAGCGGCACGCCGTCGAGCGTGCGTCGCGCCTCGGGCTCCGCGGGGAGGCCCTGGGCCGCCCGGTGCTCGGCGCGCCGGGATTTCTCCTGCGCCTTGATCTGCGCCCAGACCTGCTTCACCGCGGCGGCATCGAGACCGCGCGCATCGCCGAACACATGCGGGTGCCGGCGGATCAGCTTGGCGGTGATGGCCTCCACGACGTCGCCGAAATCGAACGCGCCCCGTTCCTCGGCGAGGCGGGCGTGGAAGACGACCTGCAGCAGCAGGTCACCCAGCTCGTCGCGCAGATCGTCCAGGTCGCCGCGCGCGATGGCGTCGGCCACCTCATAGGCTTCCTCGACGGTGTAGGGCGCGATGCTGGCGAAATCCTGTTCCAGGTCCCACGGGCAGCCGGTACCGGGCGTGCGCAATGCCGCCATGAGCGCGAGCAGTTCGGCGAGGTCGCGGGACGGTCGTTCTGCCATGGGGTCAGCCTGTCGGATCGGGATGGAGGGGGCTCATGACGGGCGCGGCACCCCAATACCAAAATTCGCAGAAGGAAGATTATGGAAAATATTCTGCTATCCGCACCGAGAGCCCGGGCCGGCGCCTGGGCCTCATCTGTCGATGGTGATGGTCATGCCGTCGAACGCCGGCTCGATATGGTCCGGCAGCGAGCGGCGCAGGCTGGCGTAGTCGAGATCGGTGTGCAGATTGGTCAGCACCGCCCGGCGCGGCTTCAAGCGCTCGATCCAGGCCAGCGCTTCCGCCAGCGAAAAATGGCTGGGATGCGGGCTCGGGCGCAATGCGTCGACGATCCACACATCGAGGTCGGCCAGGAACTCCAGGCTTTCCTCCGGCACATCGTGCAGGTCGCTGGAATAGGCCAGGCCGCCGACGCGGAAGCCATAGGCGATGATGGCGCCGTGCTGCTGGCGGAACGGTATCGCCTCAACGGTGCCGCCGGGTCCGGTGACCGTGATGGCGGTGCCGTGCGCAAAGCGGTGCTCGCTCAGGATCGGCGGATACTCGCTGCCCGGCGGCGTCGAGAAGCAATAGCCGAACCGCTGGTGCAGCATGGCCGAGGTCTCGGAATCCAGAAACACGTCGACGCGGCGGCGATTGTGCAAGGCGAGCGGACGCAGATCGTCGATGCCGTGGGTGTGGTCGGCGTGCTCGTGGGTGAACAGCACCGCATCCAGCCGCTGCACGTCGGCGCCCAGCAATTGCTCGCGCAGGTCCGGCGAGGTGTCGATCAACACGCGCGTTGCCGCGCCGTTCCTGTCCAGCCGGTCCACCAGCATGGAGCAGCGCCGGCGCCGGTTGCGCGGCTCGGCCGGATCGCACGCCCCCCAGCCCTGGCCCACCCGCGGCACGCCACCGGACGAGCCGCAGCCGAGTATGGTGAAGCGCAGGCTCATCGTGGGCGCGCCCTCACAGCTTCACGGGGAAAAGCCGGGCGAAATTGGCCGTCGTCAACGCCGCGACCGCCTCATAACTGATGCCGCGCGCGCCGGCCAGCGTACGGGCGGTTTCCGCCACATAGGCCGGCTCGTTGCGCTTGCCGCGCCACGGATTGGGCGCCAGATACGGCGCGTCGGTTTCCACCAGCAGCCGGTCCGCCGGCAGAGCGGCGGCGATTTCGCGCAGTGGCGCGCCGGTCTTGAAGGTGAGGATGCCGGAAAACGATATATAGCCACCCAGCGCCACGGCGCGGCGTGCGAGGTCTTCTCCCGCGGTGAAGCAGTGCAGCAGAAAGGGGAAAGCCCCCTTCCCCGCCTCGTCTTCCAGCACCGCCGCGACATCGTCGTCGGCCTGCCGCGCATGGATGACCAAGGGCAGCCCGGTCTGCCGCGCCGCCGCGATATGCCGGCGAAAACCCGCCATCTGCGCCGCGCGCGGCGCGGTGTCGTAATGATAATCCAGCCCGGCTTCTCCGATGGCGACGACCTTGGGGTGGTCGGCCGCCGCCAGCAGCTCGGCGAGGGTCACATCCTCCTCCTCGCCGGCATTGTGCGGATGGGTGCCGACCGAGCAATAGACGTCGTCGAACCGCTCCGCGATCGCCTTCACCGCATCGGCGCGGCGGATGCGGGTGCCGATCGTCACCAGCCGGCCGACGCCGGCCGCACGGGCGCGGCCGACCACCGCGTCCAGCTCCTCGGCGAAATCCGGGAAATCGAGATGGCAGTGGCTGTCCACCAGCATGCTTAACGGGTCTCCGGCTCGACATAGCGCGGAAACACCGCCACCGGCGGCGGCAGTATGGTGCCGCCTTCGAGCCGCCCGGCAGCGCCGAGTTCGGCAAAGGCGCGGCGATCCTGCGGCACGGCCAGAAGGTCGAGCAACGCCGCGGCGCTGCTCGGCACGAAGGGCTGGGCCAGGATCGCCACCTGGCGGATCACCTCGGCCGTGGTCCACAGCACGGTGGCGAAACGCTCCGGCGCGCTCTTGCGCAATTCCCACGGCGCGCTGGCGGCGAAATAGCGGTTGGCGTCGGCCACCACGGCCCACACCGCGGCCAGCGCCTGGTGGATCTGCTGGCCGGCCATCGCCTCGCGCGCCTTGTCGGCCATGTCGTCGGCGCTCGCCAGCAGGACGGCATCCTCCGCAGAGAGCGGGCCCGGCGCCGGCAGCACGCCGCCGAGGTTCTTGGCGACCATCGACAGCGAGCGCTGGGCGAGATTGCCGAGATCATTGGCGAGATCGGCATTGGTGCGGGCGACGATGGCCTCGTGGCTGTAGGAGCCGTCCTGGCCGAACGGGATCTCGCGCAGCAGGAAATAGCGCAGCGCATCGACGCCATAGGCCTTTGCGAGGTCGAACGGGTCGATGACATTGCCCACCGACTTCGACATCTTCTCCCCGCGATTATGGATGAAGCCGTGCGCGAACACGGTCTTGGGCGGTTCCAGCCCGGCGGAGATGAGGAAGGCCGGCCAGTACACCGCATGGAAGCGAATGATGTCCTTGCCGATAATGTGCAGGTCCGCCGGCCAGAAGCGGCGGAACAGTTCGCTGCCCGTGTCGGGATAGCCGACGCCGGTGATGTAGTTGGTCAGCGCGTCGACCCACACATACATCACATGCTCCGGGTGGTCCGGCACCGGCACGCCCCAGGAGAAGGTGGTGCGGCTGATCGAAAGGTCCTGCAACCCGCCCTTGACGAAGCTCAGCACCTCGTTGCGCCGCACATCCGGGCGGATGAAGTCCGGGTGCGTCTCGTAATAGTCCAGCAGGCGCTGCTGATAGGCGGAGAGGCGGAAGAAATAGCTCTTCTCCTCCGTCCACTCCACCGGCGTGCCCTGCGGGCCGAGCCGCACCCCATCGCTGCCCAGCGTGGTCTCGTCCTCGGCGTAGAAGGCTTCGTCCCGCACCGAATACCAGCCGGCATAGGCGCCGAGATAGATGTCGCCTGCCGCTTCCATGCGCCGCCAGATCGCCTGGCAGGCGGCGCGGTGGTCGTCGTCCGTGGTGCGGATGAAGCGGTCGTAGGCCACGCCCAGCAGAGCGTCCATCTCCTGGAACCGCTCGGCATTCCGGGTGGCCCAGGCCAGCGGGGTCAGGCCCTGCTTCTCGGCGGTCTGCATCATCTTCAGCCCGTGCTCGTCGGTGCCGGTGAGCAGGCGCACCTCGTCGCCCTCCAGGCGGCGGAAGCGGGCGATGGTGTCCGAGGCGATCTTCTCATAGGCATGGCCGATGTGCGGCGCGCCATTGGGATAGTCGATCGCGGTGGTGATGTAGAAAGGCTGTGTCATGGTCCTGACGCACGGTCCTGCGGCACGCCGGCCCTCGGCGCGGTCAGGGGCGCAGGGCCTCGTCCAGCGACGCGAAAATCCGGAAAACCAGGGTCTTGCGGTCGAGATTATAGACCTCCGCGTCGACCGCGGCGCGGCGAACCTTCTCCCACACCTCCGGTAGCCGTGCAAGGCTGAGGCCGGGCCGCGCACGCCGCCCGGTGGCGTGATCGGCGATCCAGCCCTCCACCGTCTGGGTGAAGCCGGCAAGCGCGCCGCCGCGGTCGCCCTGGAGCCGCTCGCCCAGCGCGTGCAGCGCTTTCGGGTCCGGCTGCGGCAGGCGGTCCAGCAGCGCCTGCGTCGCCCGCCGTGTCTCCAGCCCGTCGCCGCCGAGCAGCGCCAGCGCCTCGCGCACGCTGCCGCCGGCCAGTGCTGCCGCCTCCTCGATGCGGCCGGCATCAAGGCCGGGCATGTGCGCCGCGAGATCGCGCAGCACCTCGCCAAGCTGCGGGGTGGAGAGCGCACGCAGCGCCAGCAGTCGGCAGCGCGAGCGGATGGTGGGCAGCAGCCGGCCGGGCGCGTGGCTCACCAGCAGGAACAGCGCCCGCTCCGGCGGCTCCTCCAGCGTCTTCAGCAGCGCGTTGGCGCCCTGCGCGTTCATCTCGTCCAGCGTGTCGACGATGCACACCCGCCAGCCGCCGAGCGCGGCGGTGGAACCGAAGAAGCCGCGCACCCGGCGCACCTGCTCGGCCGGGATCATGGACGGCAGCTTGCCGCCCTCCCCCGGTGTCCGGCGCAGCACCATCAGGTCCGGGTGCGATTGTGCCGCCACCTGGCGGGACGCCGGATGGTCCGCCGGTACATCGAGCGTACCGGCCGGGGCCTGTCCGCCCGCCAGCACGAAGCGGGCGATGCGGTAGGCGAGGCTCGCCTTGCCGATGCCCTCCGGCCCGCCCAGCAGCAGCGCATGCGGCAGGCGCCCGGCCTCGAACGCTTCGCGCACCAGAGCTTGCGCCGCGTCGTGACCGAGCAGCGCGCGCGGCTCGCGCGGGTGCGGGGCGCCTGTGAAGCGGTCGGCCTCCGCGGCTGCGTCCTTGCTCGCCCCGGCGGCGCTCACCCCTGCCCTCCGGCGCGCCGCAGTCCCTCGGCTTGTGGTAGCGGCAGCCGCGCGCCGACGGCGTGCCATACCGCTTGCGCCACCGCGTCGCTGTCGCCGGCGCCGTCGATCAGCACGCAGCGCTCCGGCTCGCGCTCGGCCAGTTCGCGGAACGCGGCGCGCAGGCTGCGGTGGAAGGCGAGTTCCTCGCCCTCGAAGCGGTCGGCCGGGCCGGCTGAGCGCGCGGCGGCGCGCGCCAGGCCGACCTCGGCGGGAAGGTCCAGCACCACGGTGAGATGCGGCCGCGTTGTGCCGACCGTCACGCGCTCCAGAGCGCGGATCAGCCCGGCATCGATATTGCCGAGCACGCCCTGATAGACCCGCGTCGAATCGGCGAAGCGGTCGGAGATCACCCAGGCGCCGCGGGCCAGGGCCGGGCGAATGGTGGCGGAGAGGTGGTCGGCCCGCGCGGCGGCGAACAGCACAGCCTCCGCCATCGGCCCCAGCGGCTTGGCCGCGCCGGACAGCAGCACATGGCGCACCGCCTCGGCGCCCGGCGAACCGCCGGGCTCGCGGGTCGCCACGACCTCGAGCCCGTGCTGGCGCAGCCGCGCGGCGAGCCGGGCCACCTGGGTCGACTTTCCGGTGCCCTCGCCGCCTTCGAAGCTGATGAAGCGGCCGGCAGCGAAGGAAGGGCCGTCGGCCGGCATCCTCATCCCTTCAGCTTCGCATAGCCCTGGCGCAGCCAGCCCACCACCAACTCATAAGCGCCATCGAAGGCGCGCCGCCAGATCGGGCCTTCCGGCACGTCCTCGGCGGCGACCAGCGGCACATCGAGCGCGATCTGCTCGCTGCGGCTGATGCGCAGCCGGGCGATTTCGGTGCCCTTGGCCACCGGGGCCTCCACCGGGCCCATATACTGAATTTTCGCCGCCACCCTCTCGCCGGTGCCGCGGGCCACCAGCAGGCGGATCGGCCCCGTGCCGGTCAGCGGCACGCCGCCGCGGTCGCCGCCATGCAGCGCGGCCTCGCCGACGATCTGGCCTTGCGCGAACAGCAGGCGGGACTCGAAAGCGCGGAAGCCCCATTCCAGCAGCTTGCGGGCGTCTTCGGCGCGCTCCTTATCGGATTTGGCGCCCATGATCACCACCACCAGACGCTGACCGTTCTGCACGGCGGAGCCGACCAGATTATAGCCGGCCTCCTTCAGAAACCCGGTCTTCAGCCCATCGGCGCCCAGGCTCATGCCGAGCAGCGGATTGCGGTTGGATTGGCGGATCTTGTTCCAAGTGAAGTCGCGCTCGCTGTAGATGGCGTAGTATTGCGGGTAGGTGCGGATGATGTGCATGGCGAGCCGCGCCATGTCTCGCGCCGTGGTCTTGTTGTCCGGGTCCGGTAGGCCGTTGGAATTGCGGAAGCTGGAATTGGTGAGGCCGATGGTCTTGGCCTCCTCGTTCATCTTCGCGGAAAACGACAGCTCGTTGCCGGCCATGCCTTCGGCCAGCACGATGGCTGCATCGTTGCCGGACTGGATGATGACGCCGCGCATCAGGTCGCCGACCCGCACGCGGCTGTTCAGCGCGGCGAACATGGCCGAGCCGCCGGACGGCGCCCCGCCCTTGCGCCACGCATATTCGCTGACGGTAAGTTCGTCTTCGAGCTTGAGGTGCTCCTCGCTCAGCGCACGGAACACCACCGCCATGGTCATCAGCTTGGCGAGGCTTGCCGGCGGCGTCGCGGTGTCGGCGGCGCGCTCGAACAGAACGGTTCCGCTGTCATAGTCGATCAGAATGCCCTGTGGGGCGCCTATGGCCGGTGGTTCGGCCTGGGCCATGGCGCGGCCGCCAAGCACACCCAGCAGCGCGAAGGCGACGAACGCCAGGCGGTAAAGCGCCCCGGCACCGCCGGCACGCGTGCTGCTTGCCAGGGATAGGCAGGCCGCCATGGGGGTCCCCTCACATCCGCGCCGGCAGAATATCGCGCATGGGAAAGAGGTAGCAGCCGGCCCGCCGCCTCGCAATGAGGCTTGCATGACGCGGCCGCATGGCGCCCTGGAAGCGGTGTCTCAGTAAAGGCCGCTGCCGGTAGACACCGGGGTCAGCACGCCGGCCGGTGCATAGCCGGCGACCGGCTGCGGGCCGACCATCCAGCCCGAAGCGGCGATGGAGGACGGCGTCGTCGGCACGGCATATTGCGGCGCGGCAGCGGGCTTCGGGGCGGCCGGCCTCGGCGCGGGTGTCATGCCGGCGCTGGCAACCTGGAGCGGGCGTCCGGTCGGCACGGCGAGGACCGGTTTGGTCTTGGGGGCTGCAGTAGAATTGGGGGCCGCAGTCGGAGCCGGCGGCAGCGGCGCTGCGGCGATCTGCGTTGCACGCTGCGGCGCCACGGCAACCGGGGCGGGCTGGGCCGCACGGACCGGCACGGCCGCCATTGCGACAGGCGCGGCGACCGGGGCCGGACGGGGCGCCAGCGCCGCCACCTGCACCGGGCGGGCCTGCTGCGGCACCACGGCGGCGAGCGTCGGCTCGGCATAGGGCGCACCGAGATCGAACGGGCGATCCGGCGGCATCGGCGCGTTGCTCGGCATGCGCGCGGTGGGCAGCGCGGCGCCGTTGGAGGCGAGCTGAATGCCGCCGCCGGCGCTCGGCATCGGCGCATCGCCGTTCTGGCGCAGGGTCGCCATCAGCTTGCGGTCGTCGGACCCTTCGAGCGGCGCGCGCCCGGCATATTCCACCCGCACCCGTGCGGTGCCCCGGCTCTTGAAGCCGAGCAGGTCGGCCGCCTTCTGCGACACGTCGATGACGCGGTCAGCATGATAGGGGCCGCGATCATTGACGCGGACGATCAGCGACTTGCGGTTGTCGAGATTGGTGATGCGCACATAAGACGGCATCGGCAGGGTGGGATGCGCGGCGGCGATCGACTCCATGTCGAACACTTCGCCATTGGCGGTGAGCCGGCCATGGAAATCATCACCGTACCAGGACGCCAGACCCTCGGCCTTGTAGCGGTTGTTTTCCTGCGGAACATAGGTGCGCCCGGCGACCTGATAGGCCTTGCCGACGCGGTAGGTGCCGCCGCCCTTGGGCACCGGATCGCCGGCCGCGACCACGCGCGGGCTGGCGGTAACGCCGTATTTGGGATCGACTTTGCTGGCGAGCTTGCCGGAGGAGGTTGCGCCGCAATTGGCGACCATTAGGCCGGCGCCGACGACGAGGACGACGCGTCCGAAACGGCCAAGGGAAGCGTCGACCGACGCCGTACCCGAGGAAGCCCCGCCAGAGGTTGCCCCGCCAAATGCGCGGATGAGCGCCCGACTATGCCCCATGCCCCAGATCGTCCCCACCTTTGCCGAATGGCTCGGTGCGCCTGTATCGACGCTTCCCGAAGCTTGATCCGTTACGCAACACCAACACCAATCCCGGCCAATAAAACGGCACGGTCTTGCTTTGTGACATAAAAGGACGGTGCAGTGAGGCAAAAATGCGGCGGATGCTCGGGTTTGGTAAACGAACCGTGAACGGTGGGCCGCCGCGGTCTCGCAGCATAGCCTCCTCGAAGCCCCCTGCCCGCGCGAATCTGCATGGAACGGCTTGCCAAGCCGCGCGACATTCGGAACAAGAAGCGCCACGGATGGGTGGCCGAGCGGTTTAAGGCACCGGTCTTGAAAACCGGCGTGGGTTCGCGCCCACCGTGGGTTCGAATCCCACCCCATCCGCCAGCCCCGCCGATTCTACGCTGTGGCGCCATACTCTGCGAAATTTCTACGCAAACGCCGCCGATAGCCGCACGGCCAAATATGCGGATATTGAATACAGCGTACGCAATGGCAGCCAGCGCCCCAATATTCGATCGTTCGACCAATCGGCGCGTCCTCCCGAAACCGATCGCTCAGGCGAACCAAAGAATGCGCCACGCCTGATCAATGCGTGGCGCGTTGCTTCCCTATGTGGCGGAAGCAGCCATGACGGACTGATCCAGGAACGTCACGGCGTTTGCGATTGCCTCGCGACCTTCGGCCAACTCGGCATGGAACATGTGCCAAACGTGGAACATGCCCGGCCACACTTCCAGCGAGACACGGACCCGGTTCTCGCCCAGATGCGACGCGAGACGAATGGCGTCGCTCAGCATCAGTTCGCCTTCGCCGATCTGTACCAGGATCGGCGGCAGGCCACGGACATCGGCAAATACCGGTGATGCCTCGGGGCTGTTCGGCAGCGCGTCACCCAGAAACGTCCTGGCCATCAGGTCGAGGCCGGCCTTGGTGTTCAACTTGTCCAGTCCCTCGCGATTGAACATCGAAGCGCCGGTGTGCTCGAGGTTCGCCCAGGGCGAGAGCGCCGCCCCACCAGCGGGGAGCGGGACGCCGGCATTGCGCGCCATAACCATCACAGACACGACCATCGCCCCGCCAGCAGAATCCCCGGCGAACGTCACCGATTTCGGGTTCTGCCCCTGGTCGATCAGCCAGCGATAGGCAGCGAAGGTGTCTTCGATCGGAACGGGGAATGCATGTTCCGGGGCCAGTCTGTAGTCCGGCAGGTAGACGCGCGCCTTCAACGCCTTCGCGAACGCGGCCGCCAGCCCGTGATAGCCGCCCGGCCCGCCGACGATGTACGCACCGCCGTGGATATAAAAGAGCACGCGATCGCCCTCGACGTCTTCCGGGGTGACGAGCGTTGCAGCTACGCCGCCCATGTCGACTTGCTCGATGCGCACGTCGGCTGGCGTCGGATGCTCGGCCATCTTGCGGACGTAGGATTGGCGGATTTCGTCGATCGTTACATCCGTGTTTTCGCCGAGGATGACGGGACCGAGGTCCTGCAGGCTTCCAGCCCATTGGTTGAGGCGATGCGTCACGGTGTCGTTGAAGGCCATTCACTTACTCCTGATGCCAATAATCTGTTCAGGTCCTTCATATAATCAAATGATTGGCGAATGGACGTCAACACTGCGAGGGAGCGAGAGCGTCTCATGGCGCCGGGGAATATCAACGACATCGTCGCCTTCGTTGCGGCAGCCGAAGCGGGAAGCTTCGTCGGTGCGGCGCGCGCGCGCTCGATGACGCGGTCGGGCATCGCCAAGAGCGTTGCCCGCCTGGAGGATCGTCTGGGTGTCCGCCTGTTCCATCGGACGACGCGCAGCCTGGGGCTGACTGAGGACGGCCGCATCTTTCTTGATCGCTGCACGCAGATCCTCGCCGATCTGGAAGAGGCGGAATTGTCGATGTCCGATGGCGGCGGAGAGCCGCAGGGTCTGTTTCGGATGACGGCGCCAATGACGTTCGGACGCGTCGTGATCCTGCCGCTGCTCAACGACTTTCTCGCATCGTGGCCCAAGCTAAAAGCGGATGTGAGCTTCACGGACCGGGTCAGCGACATCATCGAGGACGGGATCGATCTGGCGATCCGGATCGGGGAGCCCCGCGAGAACAGCAGCCTCATCACCCGAACCCTGACCTATCAGCAGGATCTGGTCGTCGCGAGCCCCGCCTATCTGTCGATCCATCCGGCGCCGCAGCATCCCGACGATCTGCCGGGCCACGACTGCCTGAATTATGTAAGCGCCGGCCGGAAGCGCCCGTGGCGCTTCACGGTCGAGGGCAGGACCGCCTCGGTCAAACCGCGAGCCCGTCTTTCGCTCGACAGCGGAGAAGCGCTACGCGACGCGGCGGTTTCGGGGGCTGGATTGGCCTTTCTGCCCAGCTATGTCGTCGACCGGGACCTGGCCGATGGCCGCCTCGTATCGCTATTGACGGACCATGCCGCGCCCCCGGTGCCGATCAGCGTGATCTATCCGAGCCGCCGACATCTGGCTCCGAAGGTCCGTCGCTTCATCGATCTACTGGTCCAGAATATCTAATTGGTTTCAGGGCATCGCGGGCGATTCGCAGCCGGTTAACGAGGCAGGTGAACAGGTCTGGCGCCATGCTGTGTCAGCTTGTCTGCGGGACGGTGAGCAATGCCCTGATTCGGGCGGCGTCATCCCGGTTCGTCGGGTTGTAGACGAGCATGGTGAGATCCGGCCGGCCATCGACCGAAAAGGCGGAATACTCCATCGCAATTTCGCCGAGCATGGGGTGGCGCAGGTGCTTGACTCCATCGCCGAAGCCTCGCACGTCGCCGTCGTCCCACATCCGCGCGAAGTCCGGGCTGCGGCGGCGCAGCTCTTCTACAAGCGGTTCGACCGTCGCGTTGGCCCCGGCGCGAGCAATGTCGGCCCTGAAAACCGCGACCACGAACCTTGCGACGCCTTCCCAGTCCAGGTTCATCATCCGCGATCGCGGATCGAGGAAGACCAGACGCAGCACATTGCGTTCCTCCGGCGGCAGTTTGTCGTAGTCGGTGAGAACCGCGGCTGCCGCGGCGTTCCACGCGACGATGTCCCAACTCACGGTGCGGATGAACGCAGGGCTCGCGTCCATGGCGTCGAGAACGCGCTGCAAGCGTGGGGTGACGCCGCCTGGCGGCTGATAGCGCACGTCGGGCAGCCGCCCCAACCCCAACAGAAAAAGATGCTCACGCTCGACATCGGTCAGCATCAAAGCGCGCGACACCCGATCGAGAACGTCGGCCGATGGCGCGCCGCCGCGCCCCTGTTCCAGCCAGCTATACCAGGTCGTGCTGATGTCGGCGCGCTGCGCCACCTCCTCGCGCCGCAGGCCCGGCGTTCTGCGTCGACTGCGCCCATAGCCCAATGCAGCGGGATCGAGCCGTTCGCGACGCTCGCGCAAATACAATCCCAGATGGGCGTCGGTCATCTCACATCCCGTTAGTCATTATACCTGGATAATCTCCAAACTTTAACAGCATAGCGGATCGGCTTAAATCGGCGCTACGAAAAAATGGAGATACGGGATGTATGTGTTTGTAACGGGCGCAACCGGTTGGGTCGGGGCGGCGGTGGTCGAGGAATTGCTGGCTCATGGGCATCGGGTGCTTGGCCTTTCCCGTTCGGAGGAAAAGGGACAGGCGCTCAAGGCCAAGGGTGCGGATACGTTGCTCGGTACGCTCGATGACCTCGATGCGCTACATGCCGCCGCGACGAATGCCGATGCCGTGGCCCATCTGGGGTTCAATCACGACTTCTCCCGCTACGTCGAGAACGCCGCGCAGGACCAGCGCGTGATCGACAGGCTGGGCGCCGCGCTGCAAGGAACCGACAAGCCACTGCTCGTCAGCTCGACCGTTTCGTCGCTGCGTGTACATGGACGGGTGGCGACCGAGACCGATCTTCCGGCGTCGGACCCTTCCTATCCACGCCGGTCCGAAGAGGCGGCGCGGAGGCTTGGCGAACGGGGCGTGCGCGCGGCGAGCGTCAGGCTTCCGTCCTCCGTTCACGGCGTCGGCGAGACCCACGGCTTCGTGCCGATCCTCATAAACCTCGCCCGTCGCACGGGTGTGTCCGCCTATATCGGCGATGGCGCCAACCGCTGGCCAGCCGTGCATGTGTCGGACGCTGCGCGCCTCTATCGCCTGGCGCTGGAGAGCGGCGTGACGCAACCCGCCTATCACGCCGTCGGCGAGGACGGGGTCGTATTTCGGGACATTGCCGAGGCTATCGGCCTTAAGCTCGGTCTTCCCGTCGAATCGCGCGTTGCGGCCCATTTCGGTGGATTCGCTGGGTTTGTGGGCGAAGACATGCTGGCGTCGAGCGCGGTGACGCGGCAGGTCCTGGACTGGCAGCCGACCGGTCCCGGTCTGCTCGCCGACATCAGGCACCCGGAGTACTATGCCGGCGCCTGACCCCCGCTAACCGGTGATGACCTTGCGGATGGGCTGCGGAAGATCTGCAATAGCCAAAACAATCGACCATGCCGCCGAGCGCCGCGAGCGCGATGCGGCATTAGAGGGCTATGGCGTAGACGTCGTGCTCATCTTCGTCCATCTCGGATAATCAGAGACGCAAAGCTTAGCTAAAGTAAAATGCTAACTCACCACTCGGTCAATGGTCAGGATGGCAGTTCCTCGAACTTCGGGTAGTCATCCATCAAGCTGACCCACGAGCGCTTGCTCTTCACATATGTGTGGAATGCCGGTTCCAAGTCTGGATTTCCAATCAAAGCATTCAACGCAACGGAATGGAAGCCATAGGTGAGATGCCGGTTGAACAAACGTGAACCGCAGATTTTACAAAAACAGCGAAGGTAGCCCGGAGACGACTCGAACGACGTAATGCAGTCGCTGCCTGCTGTCAGTTCAAACGAATCGTCGGGAACCAGACCCTGTGTCGCGTGATCTGCCCCATGGCTGCTGCGACAGATGTCGCAATGGCATTTGCCAATGGCCTGGAAGGCGGACGTTACGCGGAAACTGACACGCTCGCACAGACATGACCCCTGAAACATCGCCCAAGCCCTTCGTTCAATAATGAACATATAAACATATCTTTATATGTGATTCAAGGGTGGGTGCGCAAACTGAAACACGTTCGGTTTCAGTGCCGATGTCGGTTCCGCGCGATTGCGCGTCGGTTCCGGCCCCCGGCTCAGACCGGCCGCTCGGCCATAAAGCGCGCGCGATAGTCTGATGGACTGATTCCGAGCCGCTGGCGAAAGTGGTGACGCAGACCGTGAGCGCTGCCCAGCCCGGCCGCCGTCGCTACGTCATCCAGGCTTCCGTCTCCCTCCCGCAGCATGGTTTTCGCGGCTTCCAGGCGCTCGGACGTGAGCCATTCGCCGGGAGGAGCGCCCGTTGCCTCCACAAAGCGGCGAAGGAAGGTGCGGCTGCTCATCCGGCACTCCGCCGCCATGCGGGCGATCGTCCAGCGGCCGGAGAGATCGGTCCGCACCGTATCGAGCAGCGGGGCGATTTCGGTCCGCTCTCGCATCCGCACGGGCCGTTCGAGAAATTGCGCCTGCCCCCCGGTGCGATGCGCAGGCATGACCAACCGGCGCGCGACCGAATTGGCGGCGCTGGCGCCGAAATCTTGACGGACAATCTCGATCAGCAGATCGATGCCGGCTGCGCTGCCCGCAGACGTGAAGATGCGGCCATGCGTGCGGTAGAGCGCCGAATCGTCGACCTCGACGGCCGGGAAGCGGCGGCGGAGCGCATCGGCATAACGCCAATGCGTGGTCGCGACAGCGCCGTCGAGCAGTCCGGTCGCGGCAAGCACGAAGGCGCCCGAGCAAATCGAGGCCAGACGCGCCCCGCGCGCGTGCGCGGCGCGCAACCGTTCGCAGAGCGCTTCGGGCACGGGCGCCTCCGCACCCCGCCAACCGGGAACGACGATCAGGTCCGCCTCGTCGATCATCGCGGCGCCGGCACTCGCCGACACGAGGATCCCGCCATGCGCCCGCATCGGCCCCTCGTCCACCGGACAACTCGCGAAGCGGTACCAGCCCGCACCCATCTCCGGTCGATCCAACCCGAAGATCTCGGCGACGATGCCGAACTCGAATGTGCAGAGTTCGTCATACAGAAGGGCGATAACGAGAGGGCCGGAGGTGTTTGGCATGATCTCTACGATAATTGGCAATTGCGCCAATTGCCAGCCTCGTCAGCGGATGGAGAATGGCATGAGAATTAAGGAGACAGATCATGCCGACAGCCGTTACCGCCGTTCCGCCGGCCCCGAGCGACAGCGCCCGGCAGCATTTCGCTGCCGAATTTGCCTATGAGACCGATTGTTGGGACGTTCACGATGCCCTGAGCAAGGGTGCCGACTTCGTGCTGCTGGACGTGCGGAGCCCGGCGCTCTTTGCGAAGGGGCATGTTCCCGGTGCGATCAACCTGCCGCGCGGAAAGATCACGACGTCGAAGATGGAGAAGTGGCCGGGAGACACGGTCTTTGTCACCTATTGCGCCGGTCCTCACTGCAATGGCGCGGCCCGGGGTGCGTTGCGGTTGGCCGAGTTGGGGCGTCCGGTGAAGCTTATGGCCGGAGGCATCACCGGCTGGTTGGACGAAGGCTTCGAACTCGTCGCCGCGGGATATTGAACATCCGCCCCGCCGAACCAGGCGATGCCGAGCAGCTCCTGATGCGGGTCCGCACTCGTGCCGTGGGGGACGCCAATCTGAAAAGACTGCCAACTTCAGATGGTTACCGCGTCGACACAGTGCGCATCACCACCAAAACCACTGCCGCTTTATGGATGTGGCGTCCCGTGTGCTAAATTCCCCGCGCAGGGATTATCGAGCTTGGCCGGCTGCGAGCGTCCGGTTGTTGCGGGCGCTTGCGCCTCTCGATCAACCACATGCCGGGCTGAAGGGGGATCGGCTCCATGGCGGGACGCATGCAGGCGGCACTTCGCACATTGGCTGCGGCGCTGGCCCTTTCGCTTGGCCTCGTTCCGGCGCCCGGCGCGGCGCGGGACATCACCCAATCGGTGATCGTCGCATCCAAGAGCGATACCGAAGGCATGCTGCTGGGCAACATCATCGGCCTGCTGCTGGAGCGGGCGGGCGTGCCGGTGGAGTACCGTCTCGCCTACGGTCCGACCAAGCGGGTGCGCGAGGCGCTGCTGGCCGACGAGATCGACATTTATCCCGAATACACCGGAAACGCCGGCTATTTTCATCATGTGGCGGATGACCCCGTTTGGAAGAACCCCGCTTCCGCGCTTGCCAAGGCGCGCGAGCTGGATGCGTCCAAGCAGATCGTCTGGCTGACGCCGGCGCCGGCCAATAATGGCTGGGCCATCGCGGTGCGGCGCGAGATCGTCGGGGCGAACAAGACGCCCACGCTGGAGGATTTCAGCCGCTGGATTGCCGGCGGCGGAAAGGTGCGGCTTGCCGCTTCCGCGGAGTTCATCTCCAGCCCGGCGGCGCTGCCGGCGCTGGAGAAGGCTTACGGCTTCTCGCTGGCCAAGTCGCAGGTCTTCATCGTCTCCAGCGGCAATACCGCCGACACCATCCGTGCGGCCGCCAACGGCAAATACGGCATCAACGCCGCGATGGTCTACGGCACCGACGGCGCCATCGCGTCAGGCGGGCTGACGGTTCTGCGCGACACCAAGGAGGTGCAGCCGGTGTATCAGCCGGCGCCGGTGGTGCGCGCGGAACTGCTGGAGCAGTATCCCAGCATTCCGCGGCTGCTCACCGCCGCGTTCGAGACCCTGACGATCGAGACGCTGCAGGCGATCAATGCGCAGATTCAGGTCGACGGCCAGGATCCGCGCGCGGTCGCTACCAACTATCTTCGCAGCCGCCGCCTGCTGCCGGTCGCACGCAGCCGCCAGGCGAGCCCTGCCGGAACAAGACCCGCCGCTGCCGATTCCGCCCCCGCCAAGCCCTGATCGATCGCCGCCGACCCGGCCGAATGCGCGGGTGATCTGCGCCCGCGCCGCGGGGCGGACCGAACGCCGCAGCCGTTCATCCCCTCGTGCAACCGGCGGCGCGCCGGTCTAAATAGAGACAAGGGGGCTGACGCATTTCGAACAGGCGCCGCGCGGCATCGCGTGTCCGCCAAGGACGAGGACAGTCGTGATTCGCGCCCTTGCCGTATTTACCGCCGTTGCCATGCTGACGGTGCCCGCCGATGCGCGGGCAGCCAAGCCGACCGTGCTGCTGCTCGACGGCCTCGGCGTCTATATGGAAAACACCTATGTCGGCGTCTCGCCTCTCGCGGCCCGGCTGCGGCGCCAGGGATACCGCACTGTGGTCGACACCCACATGATGATGAAGTCGGGTGAGGAGAAGCCGGACATCATCATCGGCCATTCCATGGGCGGCATGGCGGCGCTGCGGCGGGCCAGGGAAATGACGCGGGCCGGCGAAGGCGAGCCCTTCGTCTTCACCATCGACGCCGCGCCGGGTTCGCCGGCCTGCCCGGTGGCGCAGTGCATCAACATTCACGGCCCCGGCTTCCCGGACATCGGCGGCGCGCAGAACATTGATGCCTGGGATGCCGGCGCGCGCATGGTGCCGCACGCTCTGCTCGCCACCAACGAGGCGGTGCAGCGGCTGATTCTGGACCGGACCGCGAGCCTGATGCCGGAACTGGCGGCGCGGAACGAGCGGGCCGATGCCGCGGCCCTGGTGCCGCTGCCGCGCCCGGCGCCCGGCATCCGCTGAGAGCTTCAGCCGCGCGCGGCCGAGGTGCGCCAGAGCGTCAGCGCGAACAGCACCATGAGCGTGCCGGTCCACAGCGCCTGCCAGTTCGCCAGCGTCTCGTTCAGCGCGATATAGACGCCGCTCGCCGCGAATACCGCGGCGGCGATGCGCTCGGCGTGCCGCTCCCCCGCCCCCGCCGGCGCCGCCACCGCGGCCTGGATCGCCAGGGCCGCGATGATGGGCGTCAGCGCGGCAAACTGGAAATCCTTGTAACGCGGGTCGAACACCAGCCCGAAGCCGATCTGGGTCGCCAGCACCACGGTGAGCGCCAGCACCACGGCGAGCGCGATCTCCACGCCCGGCGCCTCGCTCCAGCGTGCCGGCTGCAGCGCGGTGGCCAGCACGGGGCGCGGCGCGCGCGCGCCGAGCGCGGCGGCGGCGACCAGCGGCGCAGCCAACCCCAATGCCAGCAGAACGAGGCCGCGCAGCCAGCCCCACGGGCCCAGGCTCTCCACCCACACCGCGGCGACCGCCCAGCCATAGGCGATGCCGGCGGCGAGCGCGATGCCGGCGACCGGCAGCCATTGCAGCGGCTCCGGTGCCGGCTGCCCGGCGCGCCGCGCGCCCCAGGCGGCCGCGGCGAAGGTGGCGCCGGCCACGGCAAGGCCGAGCAGCGCCTGTACCGGCCACAGCGGATGGTTCGACACCGGCTGCGCCCAGGCGAACTTGAAGTCGCGCGAATAGGCGTCGAGGAAGCCCCAATGGCCGCCCACCGTGCCCTCCAGCGCCCGTTTCCAGGGCTGGTCGAACGCCTCGATGACGTTGAGCCGGTAGCTGCGCTGCTTGGCGAGCGACAGCAATTGCTGGATGACCTGCGCCTGGTTGGCCGGCGAGGGTTCGGCGCCCTCGCGCATGCGGCCAGCGCTCGGCCAGCCGGTCTCGCCGATGAGGATGTCGCGGCCGGGGAACGCCTCGCCGACATGGGCGCGGATCGAATCGATGTGCGCCACCGCATCGTCGGCCGATACCGGCAGGTCCTCCCAGAACGGCAATATGTGCACGGTGACGAAGTCGACGTCGGCGGCGAGTTCGCGGTTGCGGACCCAGAACTCCCACACATCGGCATAGGTCACCGGCACGCCGGCGCGGGCGCGCACGTCGCGGATCACCCGGCCGAGATCGGCCGCGGTCAGCTCCCCGCGCAGCAGCACCTCATTGCCGACGATGACGCCTTTGACGACGTCCGGGTTCTGCTGCGCCAGCTTGATGCCGGCCTCGATCTCGATGCGGTTCTTGTCCGGCTCGCGACCGATCCAGATGCCTTGCAGCAGCGTCAGCCCATGCTTGCGGGCAAGCTCCGGCGCGACGGAAAGCCCCATCTCGGTCGAATAGGTGCGCACGCAGGCGGTGATCTTCGACAGCCGGGCGAAGTCGTCGTCGATCTGCTCGGGCGGAATCACCAGGCCTTCGATGAAGGGCGACTGGCCGGGACGGAACGGGGCGTAGGATACGCAGGGCAGTTTGTCGTCGGGGGCGAAATAAGGCGTCGGCGGCATGTTGACCGGCCAGCCGAGCCAGGCCCAGGCGGCAAGGATGGCGACCCCCACCGAGGCGGCGAGCGCAACAGGAAAGCGCATGCGGAAGTTCTCCCGGTGGGAAGCAGCAGTGCCCACTGCCGCATAGCCGGGTGCGCGGCGCTTGTGAAGGGTATGCGGTGGGGCGCGCGGCGCGCTGTTTGCCGTCATGCTGACAAAGTCGAGCGCTTCACCTAGATTTCCGCAAATGCCGCTGCCCCCTCCCCTCGCGTGTGACGTTCCCATCATGGTCTGCCCCGTACGTGCCGTTGCTGCTTTCGCCCTGCGCGCCGTGTTTTGCGTCGGGCTTCTGGCGGGTCCCGC
Organism: Xanthobacteraceae bacterium; assembly: GCA_041287585.1. Classification (GTDB taxonomy): domain Bacteria; phylum Pseudomonadota; class Alphaproteobacteria; order Rhizobiales; family Xanthobacteraceae; genus Ancylobacter. Next base: position 22,941 of record JBGGNI010000073.1, on the reverse strand, counting down.
CTTCGCCCAGTCCGGCACGCCGGAAACCAAGCCTGCGGAGCCTCAGACCGCCGAGCAGCAGGCCAAGGAGGCACAGCGCCGCTCGGTGGAAGAGTTTGCCGAAGCGGCAAAGCTCGCCGGCAATGCCGGGCTGCCGGAATGCGTGTGGAGCGGCCGGCGCATCGCCATGCTGCTGTGGCGCGACGATATCGATACCGCACGGCGGCACATGGAACTCTACGAGCGGTTCGGCTGCCCGATGGAACACCTGAAGACCGCGTTCCGCTGCCTGGTGCGCCAGGGCAATATCGACACCAAGTCGCAGGACAGCCTGGCCCGCCGGGTGCACGTCTGCTGGGTCAACCCGGAATCCGGTCCGCCGGCCCCTGCCGCAGCGCAATAATGTCATCGCGGTGCCCTGCGTCAGTCATGGCGCCGCCACAAGGCAGGAACAAAAGGGTGTCCGACGCGTTTCGCAACGTCAGGTAAAATCGGTGCCGCATGTTCCGCGTTTATCGCGGCGCCGCAACTATGATGCTGCGTGTGCGTCAAAACTGGATTAAGCTTTTCCGTCGGCTTCCAACCATACGTGGGTAACATCATGCGTCCCGCTGTTCGTGTCGCTGCCGCTGTCATTGCGGTCGTCACGTCCGTGCATGCCGGTCTATGGCTTGTCATGCGGGAGGAGGCCTCCGCTCCCGCCGTTCCGGATCGTTTCGCCAGCCTCTCCTTCGCGCCCTATGCGCGGGATGCGAACCCGGACAAGGGCGAGCCCACCACCGAGGCGCAGATTCGCTCCGACCTCGACGCGGTGGCGCCCTTTACGCGCTCCGTGCGTACTTATGCCTCCACCGGCGGGTTGGAACTGGTGGCGCGGCTGGCGGCCGAAAAGGGCCTCAAGGCGACGGTCGGCGCCTGGGTGGATACCGACGAAGCGCGCAACGAGCGCGAGATCGCCAATGCGCTCGACGCGGCGAAGAAAAATTCCAACGTCGTCGGCATCGTGGTCGGCAACGAATCCATTCTGCGCGCGGAAAAGACCCCGGCCGAACTCATCGCCCTCATCCGCAAGGTGAAGCGCGAGACGCAGGTACCTGTAACCACGGGTGAAACCTGGGACGTCTGGATGGACCATCCCGAGTTGGTCTCGGCGGTGGACTATATCGCCGCCCATATCCTGCCGTACTGGGAAGGCGTGCCCGCCGAGCAGGTGGTGGACCGCTCCATCGACATCTACAACCGGCTGCGCGCCGCCTATCCCGGCAAGCGCATCGTCATCGCCGAGTTCGGCTGGCCCAGTGCCGGCTATAATCGCGATGCCTCGGTACCCGGCGAACTGCTGCAGGCCAACATCATCCGCACCTTCGCCGCGCGGGCCGACGCGCTCGGCATCGACTATAATCTGATCGAGGCGTTCGACGCGCCGTGGAAGAGCTTCGAAGGCAGCGTCGGTCAATATTGGGGTCTGCTGGACGCCGACCGGCAGCTCAAATTCCCGCTGTCCGGCCCGATCTCGCCGTCCAATTACGTGCCGACCTTGGTGCTGGCCGTTCTGCTCGGCTTTGCCTTCTCGCTGCCCATCTTCCGCATGGCCAGCCTGACGGTGACGCAGACCGCGGTGATGGCCGGCGCCGCCAATGCGGTGGGCGCCTGGATCGCCATTGTCACCGACCATTGGCTGACCCATTATGTGGTGGGCGGCAACAAGGTCGCCTTCGTGCTCAGCGTCGTGCTACTGGTGCCGCTGGTGGTGGTGATTCTCTACCGCGTGGAAGAGCTTGCCACCATCGCCTTCGGCCGCCGTCCGGCCCGGCTGCTGCGTATGAGCGGCGCGGTGGCGAGCCGCACGCCCAAGGTCTCCATCCACATCCCCGCCTATAAGGAACCGCCGGAGATGCTCAAGCAGACGCTGGACAGCGTCGCTGCGCTCGACTGGCCGAACCTTGAGTGCCTGGTCATCATCAACAACACACCGGATCCCGCCTTCTGGGAGCCGATCGAGGCGCATTGCGCGCTGCTGGGCGAGCGCTTCAAGTTCCTCAACCTGCCCAAGGTCGCCGGCTTCAAGGCGGGCGCGCTGCGCATCGCCATGGAGCGCACCGCGCCGGACGCCGAAATCATCGGCGTGATCGACGCCGATTACGTGGTGCACCCGGACTGGCTGAAGGACTTGGTGCCGGTGTTCGAAGACCCCACCGTGGGCATCGTGCAGGCGCCGCAGGACCATCGCGACGCCAATCGCAGCCTGATGCACGAGGCGATGAACGCCGAATATGCCGGCTTCTTCGACATAGGCATGGTGCAGCGCAACGAGCACGACGCCATCGTCGTGCACGGCACCATGTGCCTGATGCGCCGCGCCGCCATGGCGGAAGCCGGCGACTGGTCGAGCGACACCATCTGCGAGGACACCGATCTCGGCCTCTCCATCATCGAGCGCGGCTGGAAGAGCCACTACACCAACACCCGCTATGGCTGGGGCTTGCTGCCGGACGACTTCGCCTCCTTCAAGAAGCAGCGTCACCGCTGGGCCTATGGCGGCATGCAGATCGTGCGCAAGCATTGGAGCCGGCTGCTGCCCAATGCCTCGCGCCTCACCGCCGCCCAGCGCCGCGAATTCGCCATCGGCTGGGTGAGCTGGCTGGGCTCGGAGAGCGTGGGCGCGCTGGTCGCCATACTCAGCCTGATCTGGGTACCGTTCGTGTTCGGCTTCGGCATCGCCGTGCCGCAGCGCGTGCTGACCCTGCCGATCCTGCTGTGCTTCGGCGTCTATGTGCTGCATTTCGTGGCGATGTACCGGATGCGCGTCGCCACCACCCCGGTGCGCATGATCGGCGCCGCGCTGGCGGCGATGGCGGTGCAGTTCACCGTGGCCAAGGCGGTCTATGACGGTTTCCGCCACAAGGACCTCGCTTTCGCCCGCACGGCCAAGGGCAGCTGGCTCGCCAGCGCCGCCCGTGCCTTCCCGGCGCTGCCGGAGGCCGTGATCGGCGGCGGCCTGCTGGCCTCCGGTCTGGCGCTGCGCTTCACCAACTGGCACGCCGTGGTGGAGGTCGATCTGTTCGCCCTGGCGCTGGCGGTGCAGAGCCTGCCGTTCATCGCCGCCGCGATCATGGGCTGGCTGGAGGGCTCGCCGCTGAACCAGCCGGTTGCCTGGGTGCAGCTTAAGGCGCGGGTGCTCGCCGCCGCCCTACCCGGCCGCACGGTCGGCCGCGCGGCTCAAGTCGCGCCGCCGGTCATCGCGGAGTGACGAAGGCGCCTTGAGCCTCGTCTACGGCACATAAAAAAGGCGCGGTCCTCGCAAGAGGCCGCGCCTTTGTCGTTGGGAATCGCACCCTCTACGCCGGCTCGAACACTAGGGTCGCACCCAGCGCTGCTTTCGGGCCGACCACGATCATCCCCTCGATCTCTTCCGCCGTCATGCGGCTGGAGGCGAGCCGTTTGCGCGTGACCGCGATGTCCTTCACCGCAAAGCGCAGCGCGCCGATGCGCAGGCCGTGGCCCGCCGTCGCTGCGCCGTAGCGGCCGGCAAACAGCGCCGGCGCCATCAGTTCCACCGAGCCGCGCGGCGTCTGCCCGAGATACCAGCCTTCCACCGCCCGCCGCAGCGTGGTGTCCGCGAAGGCGGAGACGAAGTCGAGCGGCGATCCCGCCGGCTCCTCGGCCACCAGCACCGCGCCGGCAATTGCGGTGGTGCCGTTCATGTGGCGCTGAAGATCGGGCGACCAGAAATTGGCGGGAAAGACCTGCCGGCAGGTGAAGAAGCCGGCCTGTGCCGGCTCCGGCGGGCGGGCGAAGGCAAGCTGGAAGCCGAGATGCACCTCGCTGCCGTCCGGTCGGCGGCCCTCGCGCTCGAAGGCGAACAGCTCGAAGCCGCCGAACCCGGCGGCATCGAACTCCGCCTTGTCGGTCGCCGGATCGCGGCTCTCCAGCACCAGCATGGAGAGGCCCGGCCCGCTTGAGGCGAGATAGTCGCGGTTGAACGCGCCGAACGAAAGTGCCCCGTCCGTGTGCGGGGGAATCTCGTCCGGCTCGGCGATCTCCAGCAGCTCGATGAAGAAGCCGGGCATCTGGATGATGCGGTTATGGGTGCCCCAGGGGTGGCGATTGCGCGTGCCCACGGTGAAGCCGAGCATGTCGTACAACTCGCCGGCCGCCTCCAGGTCGCGGACGACGTGCACCACATGGTCGAGGCCGCGAGGCATGGCAGCTCCTGTTGCACAGTCGGCGGCTTCAAAGCCGCGCGGGGGTCAGAACAGCCGGCTCTGCACCATGGCGGCGCCGACGAAGGAGGCGAACAGCGGGTGCGGCTCGAACGGGCGTGATTTCAGCTCGGGATGGTACTGCACGCCGATGAACCAGGGGTGGTCCGGATATTCGATGATCTCCGGCAGCAGCCCGTCCGGCGACAGGCCGGAGAAGCGCATGCCGCAGGCCTCCAGCCGGCTGCGATAGGCGGTGTTGACCTCGTAGCGGTGACGATGGCGCTCGAAGATATCAACGCTGCCATAGATGCCCGCCACCCGGCTGTCTTCAGTCAGATGGGCGGGATAGGCGCCGAGCCGCATGGTGCCGCCGAGATCGCCCTCGATGCCGCGCTGCTCCAGCTCGTTGCCGCGCAGCCATTCGGTGAGCAGGCCCACCACCGGCTCCTCGGTGGGGCCGAATTCGGTGGAGTTCGCCTTCTCGATGCCGACCAGGTTCCGCGTCGCCTCGATCACCGCCATCTGCATGCCGAAGCAGATGCCGAAATATGGCACGCGCCGCTCGCGGGCGAAGCGCGCCGCGCGGATCTTGCCTTCCGCGCCGCGCTGGCCGAAGCCGCCGGGTACCAATATGCCGTGCACATGTTCCAGGAACGGCGCCGGGTCCTCGCGCTCGAAGATCTCGCTCTCGATCCAGTCGAGATTGACCCGGACATTATTGGCGATGCCGCCATGGGCCAGGGCTTCGATGAGCGACTTATAGGCGTCCTTCAACCCGGTATATTTGCCGACAATGGCAATGGTGACGGTGCCTTCCGGGTTGCGCACGCCGGCCTCGATGCGCTTCCAGCGCGACAGGTCCAGCTCCGGCACCGTCTCGATGCCGAAGGCGGCCAGCACCTCGGTGTCGAAGCCGGCCTCGTGATAGGTCGAGGGCACCGAATAGATGTTGTCGGCGTCCATCGCCTCGATGACCGCGCTCTCGGGCACGTTGCAGAACAGGCCGAGCTTGCGGCGCTCCTCGCGCGGGATCGGGCGGTCGGTGCGGCAGAGCAATATGTCGGGCTGGATGCCGAGGCCGCGCAGCTCCTTCACCGAATGCTGGGTCGGCTTCGTCTTCAATTCGCCGGCCGAGGGAATGAAGGGCAGCAGCGTCAGGTGGATATAGATGCAGTGCTTGCGCGGCAGCTCGTTGCCGAGCTGGCGGATCGCTTCCAGGAACGGCATCGCCTCGATGTCGCCGACCGTGCCGCCGATCTCCACCAGCACGAAATCATACCCCTCCGAGCCGGACAGGATGAAGTCCTTGATGGCGTTGGTGACGTGGGGAATCACCTGGATGGTGGCGCCGAGATAGTCGCCGCGGCGCTCCTTGGTGAGGATGTCCTGATAGATGCGCCCGGTGGTGATGTTGTCGGCCCGCGAGGCCGGCCGGCCGGTGAAGCGCTCATAATGGCCGAGGTCGAGGTCGGTCTCGGCGCCGTCGTCGGTGACGAACACCTCGCCGTGCTGATACGGGCTCATGGTGCCCGGATCGACGTTCAGATAGGGGTCGAGCTTGCGCAGGCGGGTCTTGTAGCCGCGGGCCTGCAGCAACGCGCCGAGGGCGGCGGATGCAAGGCCCTTGCCGAGCGAGGACACCACGCCGCCGGTGATGAAAATGAAGCGCGCCATGGGTTCCGGTTTCTATCCGCGAAAACGCGATTCGGCGAGAGCCGCCTTCGGGGTGGCGCCTCCCGCTTGCTGAATCTGTCGCCGGCGCGCCGCTGAGTGCGGCTCTACCGGCACGGGGGTCACTGCGACTGAGGCGCCTGCGGCCCGGCCGGCGGTGCCGGCTGGGCGCCCTTGAGCTGGTCCAGCACCGAGCCGCCCGGCGCCGGGGCGCCGGGCACGCCCGGCGCGGTCTGGCCGGCGGGGCTGAAGATGGTGGCCGGGCCGCGGCCCCAGCCGGCAAGCACGGTGAGCGTGATGCTGGTGACGAAGAAGGCGCCGGCCAGCACCGCGGTGGCGCGGGTGAGCAGATTGGCCGAGCCGCGCGCGCTGAAGAAGCCGCCGCCTCCGCCGCCGCCCCCGCCGCCGATTCCGAGCCCGCCGCCTTCCGAGCGCTGAATCAGCACCACGCCGATCAGCGAGATCACGATCATGAGGTGGATGACGATAACTACGGTCTGCATGTAGCGCCTTCGAATCCGATCGCTGCGGACGGCAAGGTGCCGGCCCGCGCTGTTGGCGGCTTCCTACACGATCCGCCGCAGCATTTCCACCCGCGCCGGCGGAGGTATGCGATCACAGATAAGCGCGCGCGATGGCGAGGAAGTCCGCCGCCTTCAGGCTGGCACCGCCGACCAGCGCGCCGTCGACATCGGCCACCTTCAGCAGCACCCCGGCATTGTCCGGCTTCACCGAGCCGCCATAGAGCAGGCGGAACGCGCCCGCCGCCGGCGTGCCGAACCGGCGGGCCAGCGCGGCGCGGATCGCGCCGTGCACCTGCGCGACATCGTCCGGCGTCGGCGTCAGCCCGGTGCCGATGGCCCATACCGGCTCATAGGCGACGACGAGGTCGGCGCCCGTCGCCCCGTCCGGCACGGACCCTTCAAGCTGGCCCTCCACCACTTTGAGCGTACGGCCGTCCTCGCGCTCGGCCCTCGTCTCGCCGACGCAGACGATGGCAACCAGCCCGGCCCGGCGTGCCGCCAGCGCCTTGGCCCGCACCACGGCGTCGGTCTCGCCATGGTCGGCGCGCCGTTCGGAATGGCCGACGATGACGGCGCCGGCGCCGGCATCGGCGATCATCTCGGCCGCCAGATCGCCGGTGTGGGCGCCGGAGGCCGCGGCGTGGCAATCCTGCGCGCCGATGGCGATTCCGCTGCCGAGCGCCGCCTGGGCCGCTGCCGCCAGCAGCGTGGCCGGCGGGCAGATCATCAGGTCGACCTTCTCGCGCAGGCCCGGCTCATAGGCCGCGATCATGCCGCCGAGCTCATGGAGGGAGCCCTTCAGGCCGTTCATCTTCCAGTTTCCGGCAACCAGCGGGCGGCGTATCGTCATCATGCTTCCTTTGCGTCCTCTCCTAAGCGGGGTAACAGAGGATAGACCTCCCGCAAAGAGCGTGCCGTGCGGCGTTGCGGCTCACGGGCACCGTCCCTATTATGCGCGCCTTTCGCGGTCGGCCCTGGGGCCGTGCCCGCCCAATGAGAGCCACCATGCTTCAGACCCTGCGCAAGAGTGCTTCCGGCATCGTCGCCAAAATGCTGATGGTGCTGCTGATCCTCAGCTTCGGCATCTGGGGCATCGCCGACGTGTTCCGCGATTTCGGCGGCCAGACGCTCGCCACCATCGGCTCCACCGAGATTTCGGTGCCGGAGTTCCGCAACCTGTATCAGGAGCGGCTCCAGCAGATCAGCCAGCAGATCAAGCGCGGCATCACGCCGGAACAGGCCCGCGCCCTCGGCATTCCGGACCAGTTGCTCAATGAGCGCCTGGCGGAAGCCGCGCTCGACGAGCGCACCCGCCAGCTCGGCCTGGCTTTGTCCAATGACGAGATGGCCCGCCGCATTCGGGATAACCCTGCCTTCCGCGGGCCCTCCGGCGCGTTCGACCCGGCCTATTTCGCGCAGATCTTGCGGTCCAACGGCTATACCGAGCCGCGCTTCGTCGAGGCCGAGCGCCGGCTCGCCTTGCGCCAGCAGCTCATCCAGTCGCTCGGCGGCGACGTCGAACTGCCGCAGGTGCTGCGCGACGCCGCCCGCCGATTCGAGACCGAGGAGCGCGCCGTCGCCTATGTGATGCTGGACGCGCCGGCGGCGCAGGGCATCGCCGAGCCGACGGACGAGGCGCTGCGGGCCTTCTTCGACGCCCGCAAGGTCGCCTTCCGCGCGCCGGAGACCCGCAAGATCACGGTGCTGGCGCTGACGCCCGAGCTTCTGGCGGCTTCCGTCGCAATTTCCGACGACCAGGTGAAGGCGGCCTATGAGGCCAATCTCGCCCGATTCGGCACGCCGGAAACCCGCACCGTGCAGCAGATCGTGTTTCCCGACGCCGATCAGGCCAAGGCGGCGGCCGAGCGCATCGCCGCCGGCACGGCGTTTGCCGACATCGCCGCCGAGCGCAAGCTGGAGCCGAAGGATATCGATCTCGGCACGGTGGCGCGCGATGCCATCTTCGACAAGGCGGTGGGCGACGCCGCCTTCGCGCTGCCGGCGGACGGCACCAGCGGCGTGGTGGAGGGCCGGTTCGGGCCGGTCATCGTGCATGTCGGCACGGTGACGCCGGGCTCGGTTCGCCCGCTGGAGGAGGTGGCGCCGCAGCTGCGGGCGCAGCTTCAGGCCGATCAGGCGCGCCGCGCGCTGTTCGACACCCACGACCGCGTCGAGGACGACCGCGCCGGCGGCGCCAGCCTCACCGAGATCGCCGGCAAGCTCGACCTCGCGGTGCAGGCGCTGGAGACCGACCGGCAGGGCCGCGCACCGGACGGCACGGCGATCGGCGATCTGCCGGGCAAGGCCGAGGTGCTGGCGGGCGCGTTCGAGAGCGATGTCGGCGTCGAGGCGGATGCGGTGCAGCTTCCGCAGGGCGGCGGCTATGTCTGGTTCGATGTCGAGGCGGTGACGCCCGCGCGCGACCGCACGTTTGATGAAGCCCGCGCCCAGGTGCTGGACCGCTGGCGGCAGGACGAGGCCGCCAAGCAGCTCGACGCCCGCCTTGCCGAGCTGCGCGGCAAGATCGATGCCGGCGAGGCGTTCGACAAGGTGGTGACGGATGCCGGGCTGGAGTTGCGGGTCGCCAATGGCGTGCGCCGCGGCCGCGCTGCGGACGGGCTGCCGCAGGGCCTGCTGAACGCGGTGTTCGAGACCAAGGAAGGCGCGATCGGCAGCGCGCCGGCCGATGTCGGCGACGGCAAGGTGCTGTTCCGCGTCACCTCGGTCAGCGTGCCCGCTGTCGCGCCGGACGACAGCAAGCTGCTGGCCGATCTGCGCGAGCGCATGGAGCAGGATCTGATGACCGAATACGTGGTGCGCCTGCAGGCCGATCTCGGCGTGCGGATCAACCGCGTGGCGCTCGAACAGATCGTCGGCGGCGACGCCACCAATTGAGACGCCTTCGATGAACCTCTCCTTTGATGCGGCAGCCTTCGCCGCCGCCTATCAGCGCGGCACGCCGCAACTTCTGGCCGCCAATCTGGTGGCGGACCTCGAAACCCCGGTGTCGGCCTTCCTCAAGATCGCCGGGCAGCGGCCGAACAGCTTCCTGCTGGAATCGGTGGAAGGCGGCGCCACGCGCGGCCGCTATTCCATGATCGGCATCGACCCGGACATCATCTGGCGCTGCCGCGGCGACCAGGCCGAGATCAACCGCCGCGCCCAGACCGCGCCGGAGGCGTTCGAGCCCTGCCCCGCCGCCCCGCTGGACAGCCTGCGGTCGCTGGTGGCGGAATCGCGCATCGAGCTGCCGGAGGGCGCCCCGCCGATGGCGGCCGGCGTGTTCGGCTATCTCGGCTACGACATGGTGCGGCAGATGGAGCGCCTGCCGGCGCAAAAGCCCGATATTCTGGACGTGCCGGACTCGCTGTTCATCCGGCCCACCGTGATGGTGGTGTTCGACGCCGTGCGCGACGAGATCACCGTCGTTACGCCGGTCCGTCCGCAGCCGGGCGTGAGCGCGGCGCAGGCGCAGGAAAACGCGCGGCAGCGGCTGGACGCGGTGATCGCCGCGCTCGACGCCGCGCTGCCCAACCCGGCCGCCGAGGACCCGTTCCACGCCGAGGTGGCGCCGGTGTCCAACACCGCGCCGGGCGACTATCTCGCCATGGTGGAGCGGGCCAAGGAGTACATCCGCGCCGGCGATATCTTCCAGGTGGTGCTGTCGCAGCGCTTCGAGGCGCCGTTCGCCTTGCCGCCCTTCTCGCTCTACCGCGCGCTGCGCCGGGTGAATCCGGCGCCGTTCCTGGTGTATTTCAACTTCGGCGACTTCGCTTTGGTGTGCTCCAGCCCGGAGATCCTGGTGCGCCTGCGCGATGGCACGGTCACCATCCGCCCCATCGCCGGCACCCGCCGCCGCGGCGCCACCGCGCACGAGGACAAGGCGCTGGAGCAGGAGCTGCTGGCCGACCCCAAGGAACTGGCCGAGCATCTCATGCTGCTCGACCTCGGCCGCAACGATGTCGGCAGGGTGGCGAAGATCGGCTCGGTGAAGGTCACCGACAGCTTCTTCGTTGAGCGCTACAGCCAGGTGATGCACATCGTCTCCAATGTCGAGGGCGACATCGACCCGAAGCACGATGCGCTGGGCGCGCTGGCCGCCGGCTTTCCCGCCGGCACGGTGTCCGGCGCACCCAAGGTGCGGGCGATGCAGATCATCGACGAACTGGAGCACGACAAGCGCGGCATCTATGCCGGCGCCATCGGCTATTTCGGTGCCGATGGCGAAATGGACACCTGCATCGTGCTGCGCACCGCTGTGGTGAAGGACGGCCGCATGTATGTGCAGGCCGGCGCGGGCATCGTCTACGACTCGGTGGCCGAGAGCGAGCAGCAGGAGTGCGTGAACAAGGCGCGCGCGCTGTTCCGCGCCGGCGAGGAGGCGGTGCGCTTCGCCGCGCGCACGGGCCGCGGCCAATGAAACCGCGCCGCCGATCTTTTCAAACCGGGCGCCAGCCCGTAGACCAGAACGGGCCGAGCGGAGCGGCTGCGCGATGATCCTCCTGGTCGATAATTACGACAGCTTCACCTGGAACCTGGTCCACTATCTCGGCGGGCTCGGCGCCGAGGTGGAGGTGCGCCGTAACGATGCCGTCACGGTCGACGAGGCGCTGGCGCTGCGGCCGGAGGCCATCGTGCTCTCCCCCGGCCCCTGCACGCCGGACGAGGCCGGCATCTGCTGCGAACTGATCGCCCGCGCCGCCATGAGCGTGCCGATCTTCGGCGTCTGCCTCGGTCACCAGGCGATCGGCCAGGTGTTTGGCGGCGACGTCATCCGCGCTCCGGTGCCGGTGCACGGCAAGCTCACCGAGGTGCGCCACCGCGGCGAGAGCGTGTTTCGCGGCATCAACGGCCCCTTCAAGGCGACGCGCTACCATTCGCTGGTGGTGGACCGCGACACCCTGCCCGATGCGCTTTCGGTGACGGCGGAAACCGATGGCGGGCTGATCATGGGCCTGTCGCACCGCGAACTGCCGGTGCACGGCGTGCAGTTCCACCCGGAGAGCATCGCCTCCGAGCACGGCCACACCATCTTGAAGAATTTCCTCGATCTGGCGCGCGGCTGGAATGCTGGTCCGCGCCGCTCGCGAGCCGCGTGAGGCCATGGAACGCCTGAAGAGCCTGATCGGCAAGGTTGCCACCGGTACCTCCCTCTCGCGCGAGGAATCTGCGCTCGCCTTCGACGTGATGATGTCCGGCGAGGCGACGCCCTCGCAGATGGGCGCCCTGCTGATGGGCCTGCGGGTGCGCGGCGAGACGGTGGACGAGATTGCCGGCGCGGTCTCGGTGATGCGCGCCAAGATGCTGAAGGTCGAAGCGCCGGCGGATGCGGTCGACGTGGTCGGCACCGGGGGCGACGCCTCCGGCTCCTACAATATTTCGACCTGCGCCGCCTTCATCGTCGCGGGCGCCGGGGTTCCGGTGGCCAAGCACGGCAACCGCGCGCTGTCCTCGAAATCCGGCGCCGCGGACGTGCTGGCGGCGCTCGGCGTGAAGCTGGATCTTGCGCCGGAGGCCATTGCCCGCTGCATCCGCGAGGCCGGCATCGGCTTCATGTTCGCCCCGGCCCACCACCCGGCGATGAAGCATGTCGGCCCGACCCGCGTCGAAATGGGCACCCGCACCATCTTCAATCTGCTCGGCCCGCTGTCCAACCCGGCCGGCGTCGGGCGGCAGATGGTCGGCGTATTTGCCCGCTCCTGGGTTGAGCCGCTGGCCGAAGTGCTGCGCACGCTGGGTTCCAAGCGCGCCTGGGTGGTGCATGGTTCGGACGGGCTGGACGAACTCACCACCACCGGCCCGAGTTTCGTCGCCGAATTGAAGGACGGCGCCATCCGCAGCTTCGAGGTCACGCCCGAGGAACTCGGCCTGCGCCGCGCTGCGCCTGCCGAACTGCGCGGCGGCGACGGCACCGCCAATGCGGCGGCGCTGCGGGCGGTGCTTGCCGGCACGCCCAGCGCCTATGCCGATGTCGCGCTGTTGAACGCCGCCGCCGCCCTGGTGGTCGCCGGTAAGGCGGAAACGCTGGCGCCGGCGCTCGACCTTGCCCGCGCCAGCCTGGAGAGCGGCCAGGCGCGCGCCGCCCTTGACCGGCTGGTCGCCGTATCGAACGCCTGAGGGAAAGCGCCATGGCCGATATATTGGAGAGTATCGGCGCCTATAAGCGCGAAGAGATCGCCGCCGCCAAGCTGGCTCGGCCGCTTGGCGGGTTGCGCGTCGATGCCGAGGCGGCGGCCCCGCCCCGCGGCTTCCTGAGCGCCATCGAGGCCGAGCTTGCCGCGGGCGGCACGGCGCTGATCGCCGAGATCAAGAAGGCCAGCCCCTCCAAGGGCCTGATTCGCGCCGATTTCGACCCGCCCGCCTTGGCCCGCGCCTATGCGGCCGGCGGTGCCGCGTGTCTTTCCGTGCTCACCGATGGGCCCTCGTTCCAGGGTGCGCCGGACTATCTCGGCGCCGCCCGCGCCGCCTGCGCCCTGCCCGCCTTGCGCAAGGATTTCCTCTACGACGTCTATCAGGTGGTGGAGGCGCGGGCCTGGGGCGCGGACGCCATTCTGGTCATCATGGCGGCGGTCGACGATGCGCTGGCGCGCGACCTGATCGATGCCGCCGCTGCGCTCGGCATGGATGTGCTGGTGGAGGTGCATGACGATGCCGAGCTCGACCGCGCGCTGGCTTTGCCGGCGCGGCTGATCGGCATCAACAACCGCAATCTGCGCACCTTCGAGACCACGCTCGCCACCGCGGAGCGGCTGGCCCCGCGGGTGCCGGCGGACCGCATCGCGGTCGGCGAAAGCGGCATCTTCACCCCCGCCGACCTCTCCCGCCTCGCGCGCGTCGGCGTGCGCGCCGTGCTGGTGGGCGAGAGCCTGATGCGGCAGGCGGACGTCACGGCTGCCACACGCGCTTTGCTGGCCCCGCCGATCGCCGCCCGCGCGGCGGGTTGAGCCGATGAGCCCCGGCGCGCTCACCCATCTCGACGCTGCCGGCGCCGCCAATATGGTGGATGTCGGCGACAAGCCGGACACCACCCGCACCGCGCTGGCGGAGGGGCTGGTGGCGATGCGGCCGGAGACGCTGGCGCTGATCGTCTCCGGCAACGCCAAGAAGGGCGATGTGATCTCGGTGGCCCGGCTCGCCGGCATCATGGCCGCCAAGCGCACCCATGAGCTGATCCCGCTGTGCCACGCGCTGCTGCTCTCCAAGGTGGCGGTGGAGGTGGAGCCGGACCCGGCGCTGCCGGGGCTGGTGGTGCGCGCCAGCGTGCGCACCGTTGGGCCGACCGGCGTCGAGATGGAGGCGCTCACCGCGGTCTCGGTCGCCTGCCTCACCATTTACGACATGGCCAAAGCGGTGGACCGCGGCATGCGCATCGAGGCCATCCGGCTGGTCGAGAAGGCCGGCGGACGCAGCGGCGACTGGCGGGCCGAATGACGCCGCTGATCTCCCTAGAGGAAGCGCTCGCCCGCGTGCTGGAATCGGCCGCCCGACTGGGCAGCGAGACCGTGCCGCTCGATGAGGCGCACGGCCGGGTGCTGGCGGCGCAGGTGGTGGCGCGGCGCAGCGCGCCCTCCGCGGACGTTTCGGCGATGGACGGCTATGCGGTGCGCGCGGCCGATGTGGCGGTGGCCCCGACCACCCTCGATCTTATCGGCACCGCTCCTGCCGGCCACCAGTTTGCCGGCACGCTGCGGCCCGGCACGGCGGTGCGCATCTTCACCGGCGGCGTGCTGCCGGACGGCGCCGATGCCGTCGTGATCCAGGAAGACACCGTTCGCGAGGGCGCGCGCGTCACGATTCGCGAGGCTGCGGTGGCCGAACGGCACATTCGCCGGGCCGGCGCCGATTTCCGCGCCGGCGCGATCGTGCTGCCCGCCGGCCGCCGCATCGGCGCCCGCGATGTCGCGCTGATCGCCGCCGCCGACCACGGCACGGTTGAGGTGGCGCGCCGGCCGCGGGTCGGGCTCATCGCCACCGGCGACGAACTGGTCGCCCCCGGCCAGGGCGCCGGTCCGCACCAAGTGGTGGCATCGAACGTCTATTCGGTGGCGGCGCTGGTGCGCGGCGCCGGCGGCGAGCCGCGCGATCTCGGCCTGGTGCCGGACCGGCTCGACCTCACCGAGGCCGCGGTGCGCGCGGCGCTTGCCAGCGATCTCGACGTGCTGGTGACGCTCGGCGGCGCATCGGTGGGCGACCATGATCTGGTGGCACCGGCGCTGGCGGCGCAGGGCGTGCATCTGGGCGTGCACAAGGTCGCGCTGCGGCCCGGCAAGCCGCTGATGTTCGGCCGCTCGGGCACCGTGCGGGTGCTGGGCCTGCCGGGCAATCCGGTTTCGACCTATGTCTGCGCGCTGCTGTTCCTGGTGCCGCTGCTGCGGGCGCTGCAAGGCGAGGCCGGCGTGCCGGCGCTGCCGCTGCAACCGGCCGAACTCGACGCCGAGCTTCGCGCCAACGACCAGCGGATGGATTTCATGCGCGCGGAAATCGTCGGCCAGGGCGCGCACGGGCCGAAGGTGCGCCCGCTGCCGGTACAGGATAGCGCGTTTCTCAGCGTGCTGGCCCGCGCCGATGCGCTGCTGGTCCGCCGCCCGCACGCACCCGCCGGCCGGGCGGGCGAGCCGTGCGAGATCGTCCGCCTGACAGATTGAATGGAGCCGCTGCCGTGGAGATCAACATCCCCGAGATCGTCGCCGAGGTGGAGGCCGCCTTCGGCCGCTACGAGACCGCCCTGGTCGCCAACGACGTCGCGGCGCTCGACGCGCTGTTCTGGGACAGCCCGCTGACCATCCGCTACGGCGGCGGCGAGAATCTCTACGGCTATGCCGCCATCTGCGCCTTCCGTGCCGCCCGCGCCGCCATCGGCCTGGAGCGCAGCCTGGCCCGCACCGTCATCACCACCTATGGCCGCGATTTCGCCACCGCCAACACCCTGTTCCGGCGCACCGCGACACCGGGCAAGCTGGGCCGGCAGAGCCAGACCTGGGTGCGCGTGCCGGAAGGCTGGCGGGTGGCCAGCGCCCATGTCAGCCTGCTGGACGAGACCTGAGTCTTGCTTCCCTCCATCGGTTCCCTCGCCGCATGAACCTCGAACAGGAGATCGGTATCGCCGCCCTGCCCGGCCCGGCGACCCCGCGCCGGCGCACCCGTGCGGAGGAACTGCGCACCCAGATCGCCGACGAGATCACCCGCGGCCTGCTTAAGCCCGGCACGGCGCTGGACGAGACGGCGCTCGCCGCGCGGTTCGGCGTTTCGCGTACCCCGGTGCGCGAGGCGATCCGCGAACTTGCCTCCTCCGGCCTCATCGACACCCGTCCGCACCGCGGCGCTGTGGTGGCGCGGCCGAGCGTGGAGCGGCTGCAGGCGATGTTCGATGTCATGGCGGAGCTGGAGGCGATGAGCGCCGGCCTCAGCGCGCAGAACATGAATCCGGCCGAGCGCCGGGCGCTGGAGACGCTGCACGCCGAGATGGCGGACCTGATGCGGCAGGGCGATTTCGTCGGCTATCGCGATCTGAACGAGCTGTTCCACACCTCGATCTATGCCGGCAGCCACAATGATTATCTGGTGGAGATCACGCTCGGCACCCGCCGGCGGCTGTCGCCGTTCCGCCGTGCCCAGTTCCGCGCGCTCGGGCGCCTCGCTTTGTCGCATGCCGAGCACGAGCGGGTGGTGACCGCGATCCTGCGCGGCGACAAGGACAGCGCCGCCAGCGCGATGCGCAGCCATATCGGCATCGTGCACGACGCGTATGAGCAGTATGCGCTGAGCGTGTGAGGCGGCGCCTTGTCCCGGACCAGCGTAGCCGCAGGCGGAGCGCAGAGCCGGGACCCAGGGTTGAATCCGCCGAAGGCGCTTCCTCGAAGGATTTTGCGGCTTCGCCGATTCTTCCCTGGCCCCCGGATATTCCCTGCACTGCGTGCAGCTTGTCCGGGGAACGGCGGTCCCTTGGCGAGACCCCTCACGCCGCCAGCGCGGCCTTGGCCTCCCGGCGGCGGGCGTGGAGGATGAACTCGGTGTAGCCGTTGGGCTGCGTGCGGCCGGCCAGCACCAGGTCGCGGGCGGCCTGGAAGGCGGGACCGTCGAAGCCCGGCGCCATCGGCGTGTAGTTCGCGTCGTCGGCGTTCTGGCGGTCCACCACCTGCGCCATGCGCCGCAGCGTTTCCTCCACCTGCTCGCGGCTCACCACGCCGTGCAGCAGCCAGTTGGCGACGTGCTGGCTGGAGATTCGCAGCGTCGCGCGGTCTTCCATCAGGCCGACATCGTGAATGTCCGGCACCTTGGAGCAGCCGACGCCCTGGTCGATCCAGCGCACCACATAGCCGAGAATGCCCTGGAGATTATTGTCGAGCTCCTGCTGCACCGCCGCCGGCTCCCAATTGCCGCGGTCGACCACCGGCACGGTGAGCAGCGCCCGCTGCGAGGCGCGCGGCCGGCTGCGCAGCTGCGCCTGGCGCGCGGCGACCTCGACGCCGTGATAGTGCAGCGCGTGCAGGGTGGCGGCGGTGGGCGACGGCACCCAGGCGGTGGTGGCGCCGGCGCGCGGGTGGGCGATCTTGCGCTCCATCATCTCGGCCATGCGGTCGGGTGCCGCCCACATGCCCTTGCCGATCTGGCCGCGGCCGTCGAGATGGGCGGCGAGACCGACATCCACATTATTGTCCTCATAAGCCAGGATCCACGGCTCGGCCTTCATGTCGTCCTTGCGCACCACCGGACCCGCCTCCATGGCGGTGTGGATCTCGTCGCCGGTGGGGTCGAGGAAGCCGGTGTTGATGAACGCCACCCGCTCGCGCGCGGCGTGGACGCAGGCGGCAAGGTTCACGCTGGTGCGCCGCTCCTCGTCCATGATGCCGATCTTCAAGGTGTTGCGCGGCAGTCCGAGCAGTTCTTCCACGCGGCCGAACAGCTCGACCGCGAAGGCGACTTCCTCCGGCCCGTGCATCTTCGGCTTGACGATATAGACCGAGCCGGTGCGGCTGTTGCGCAGCGGGCCGCTGGCCTTGAGGTCGTGCAGCGCGATCAGCGAGGTCACCGCGGCGTCGAGCAACGTCTCGGGAATTGGGCGGCCTTCCGCGTCGAGCACGGCGTCGGTCATCATGTGGTGGCCCACATTGCGCACCAGCAGCAGGCTGCGGCCGTGCAGCACCAGCGTGCCGCCGTCCGGCGTGGTGTAGACCCGGTCCGGCGCCAGGCGCCGCTCGATCACGGTGTCGCCCTTGGTGACGTCGGCGGACAGCGTGCCGCGCATCAGGCCGAGCCAGTTGCGATAGACCAGCACCTTGTCCTCGGCATCCACCGCCGAGACGCTGTCCTCGCAATCCACGATGGTGCTCACCGCGGCTTCCACGATGACATCGGCGATGCCGGCGGCGTCGTCGCGGCCGATGCGGTGGCCGCGGTCGATGGCGATCTCGACATGCAGGCCGTGATTGACCAGCAATATGGCGGAAGGCGCCTCCGGCGCGCCGGTGAAGCCGGCGAACTGCGCCGGATCTTCGAGCCCGGTCACCGCGCCGGAGGTCAGTTCCACCTGCAGCCGGCCGCCGGCCACGCGATAGGC
This sequence comes from Xanthobacteraceae bacterium, assembly GCA_041287585.1. Lineage (GTDB taxonomy): Bacteria > Pseudomonadota > Alphaproteobacteria > Rhizobiales > Xanthobacteraceae > Ancylobacter. Next base: position 5,005 of record JBGGNI010000073.1, on the reverse strand, counting down.
GGCGGCGTCCGTGTGGCTGGCGCCGGCAAGGGGCGCCGCCTCGTCCAGGAAGGCGCGGGCGCGGGCGATGACGCGGGCGGCGCGCACGCGGTTGAAACCGGGGCCGCGGGTGGCGCCGTCGGTTTCCGGCAGCGCGTCGGTGCCATAGAGCGCATCGTAAAGGCTGCCCCAGCGGGCATTGGCGGCGTTCAACGCATAGCGCGCATTGGTGACCGGAACCACGAGCTGAGGTCCGGCGATGCGGGCGATTTCGGCGTCGACGCCCTCGGTCGCGACCTCGAACGGAGCCGGCTCCGGCACGATGTAGCCGATGGCGGCCAGATGCGCCTCATAGGCGGCCTGGTCCGCCGGCTTGCCGCGGTGGGCGCCGTGCCAGGCGTCTATCGCGGTCTGCAATGCGTCGCGCCGCTCCAGCAGCGCCTGGTTGCGCGGGGCGAGGTCCCGCACCAGCGCGGCGAACCCGTTCCAGAACGCCGCCGCGTCGAGCCCGGTGCCGATGATCGCTTCGTCTTCGACAAAAGCGTGCAGAAGCGGGTCGACCTTCAGGCCGGCGGCGTCGACAAAATGCATGCGCAGGGTCCTCGGCAAAACGCGGAGCCGACCTCGCGTCAGGCTCCCGTGTCCCTTTGCCGCACGTTGGGCCGGTCTGGCAAGCTGGCCGATAGTGGAACATCGCTCTCGCGGTTCGGCAGCGCTTCGATGGATTGCGGCAGCAGGAACACGCCGTCCGGCACGCTGCGTACCCGCGCCGACACCTCGTAGAGCGTCGCCACATGGTGGTCGGCGATCACCTCCTCCGGCGTCCCGGCTGCGGCGACCCGGCCGTCCTTCAGCGCCACCAGCCGGTCGGCGGCCATGGCGGCGAGGTTGAGGTCGTGCAGCACGGCGGCGACGCCGCCGCCGGCGGCCGCCACCTCCCGCGCCAGCCGCACCACCAGCATCTGGTGGGCGAGGTCGAGGCTGGCGGTGGGCTCGTCCAGCAGCAGATAGCCCGCCCCCTCGCCGGCCTCCAACTGCGCCAGCACGCGCGCGATCTGCACCCGCTGGCGCTCGCCGCCGGACAGCGGCTCATAGGTGCGCGTCGCAAAGTCGGTGAGATCGACCCGCGCCAGCGCACGCTCCACGCGCCCGCTGCGCCCGGCGCCGGCCGGCAGGCCGATCGCCACCACCTCGGCCACCGTGAAGGGAAAGGCGACATGCACGCTCTGCGGCAGCACGGCGCGCCGGCGCGCCAAAGCGGCGGGGCTGAAGGCGGCGAGCGGCACGCCGTCCAGCGTCACCGCACCGCGAGCGGGAGCGATCTCGCCGGCCAGCACCTTGAGCAGGGTGGATTTGCCGGCGCCGTTCGGGCCGACGATAACGGTGACCTCGCCGCGCCGGACGGTGATTTCCGCCCCGTCCAGCAGACGGCGCCCGCCCGCGGCGACGACGATACCCTGGGCCTGATACACCGCGCTCACCCGAACAACGCGGCGCGGCGGCGCAGCAGCAGCCAGAGGAAGAACGGCGCGCCGACGCTTGCCGTGACCACGCCCAGCGGCAGTTCCGCCGGGCTCGCCAGCGTGCGCGCCGCCACGTCCGCCGCCAGCAGCAAGGCGCCGCCGAGCAGTGCCGAGGCCGGCAGCAGCACCCGGTTTCCTGGCCCGATGGCGAGCCGCAGCAGATGCGGAACCACCAGGCCGACAAAGCCGACCACGCCCGCCACCGCCACCGCCGCCCCCACCCCGGCGGCGACGCCGGCGATGGCGAAGCGCTTGGAGCGCTCCACATCGATGCCGACATGAAACGCTTCCGCTTCGCCCAGCGCGAGCGCGTCGAGCGCGCGCCCGAGCATCCCGCACAGCAGGAACAACCCGAGCATGAACGGCAGGCAGGACAGCACACGGGCCCAGGTGGCGCCGCTGAGGCTGCCGAAGCTCCAGAAGGTGAAGTCGCGCAATTGCTGGTCGGAGGAGATGAACACCATCAGCCCGGTGGCGGCGCCGGCGAGCGCGCCGATGGCGAGGCCGGCAAACAGCAAAGTGGCGATGGAGGTGCGCCCGTCGCGCGTGGCGATGGCGTGCAGCAGCGCGGTGGTGCCGAGCCCGCCGAGAAAGGCGGCCAGCGGCAGCCCGAAGCCTTCCACGAAAGTGGGAAGCAGCGCCGCCAGCGGGGCGCCGAGCACGATCCACATCACGGCGGCCAGTGCCGCGCCGCTCGATACCCCGACCAGGCCGGGATCGGCCAGCGGATTGCGGAACACGCCCTGCATCACCGCGCCGGCGGCCGCGGTGCCGGCACCCACCAGCAGCCCCAGCACGGTGCGCGGCAAGCGGATATCGAGCACCACCACCGCCTCGCGCAGCGCCCGGCCCTGCGCCATGCCGCCCGACGCCGCATGCCAGAGAATTTCCCAGACCCGCGCCGGCGGGATGCTGATGGGGCCGATGGCCAGCGACGCCAGAACGGCCAGCGCGAGCAATGTGAGGCAGACCGCCAGCCCGGCCGTTGCGCTGCGCGTCACCCGCCGCCTCCGGCGCCCTGCGCCCAGGGGCGCGGCGGCAGCGCGGGCAGAGCGAGCTCAGGGTAAAGCGCGGCGGCAAGGTCGCGGGCGGCCTGCGGGGTGCGCGGCCCGAAGCCGAGCGCATAGGCGCCGTCGATTCCGATGACGCGCCCGGCGCGGGCCGCCGGCGTGCCGGCGAAGGCGGGCAGCGCCAGCAGCGCTTCGTCCGACAGGCCGCCGGCACCGTTGCGCATCACGATGATGGCCTCGGGCTCGGCCGCCAGCATCGCCTCGTCCACCGCCGGCTTGTAGCCCTTGAGGGCGCTCATCGCGTTGCGGATGCCGGCCAGTTGCAGAATGGCGTCGGCGCCGCTCCCGCTTCCGCCGACCACCGGCGCGGCGCCCTGGGCGGAGAGCACGAACGTCGCGGTGCGCGGCGTCGTTATGCGGGCGCGCAGCGCCGCCAGCGCGGCGAAATCGTCCGCCACCGCCGCGGCCAGCGACTCGCCGGCCGGCCGCACGTCCATCGCCTCGGCAATCAGGCGGATGCGGGCGACCACACCTTCGGCATCGTGCGCCTCCGGTATGACGAGGAACGGTACCGAAGCGCTCCCCAGTACCTTGATAGCGTCCGGCGGGCCGGAGCCTTCCGCCGCCACCACCAAAGTCGGCCCCAAAGCCAGCACGCCTTCCGGCGAGATGGCGCGCATATAGCCGACATTCGGCTTGTCCTTCAGCGCGGACGCCGGATAGAGGCTGGTGGTATCGACCGCGATGATGCGATCGGCCAGTCCCAGCGCATAGAGAATCTCGGTGACCGCCCCGCCGATGGCGACGACGCGGCCGGTGTCGGCGATCTCCACCGTGCGGCCGCGTGCATCCGTCACCGTGCGCGCCGCCGCGGGTCCGGCCAGCAGCAGGGCGCAGGCCAGCAGCACGGCGCGCCGTCCGCGGTGTCGTGCGCGGCCCACCCTGCCTGTGCCTTTGCCGTCCATGGCGCTCTCCCCGTGCGATCGCTGTCTCCGCTCGTAGAAGCGCCGGGCGGAAATGTCGACGGGGAAATTTCTGTTTAGAAACAGTATAAGTATCAGCTTTTGTAATTATTAAAAATCAAAATCTATGAACGTTGACACTTATATTTGGTTACCCTAGTGATTTACCTCTCGACGCAGGCACTTGCATCGCCTGCGCCTCGACCGGCCAGCCAGAAGACGCGGAAAACAGCGCGTCACCCAGCCAGCACCACGGTCTTTCGATTCTGGCGCACATGATCTGGTTTGGGGACTATCGATGACACGGTTTGCGAAGGTCGGACGGGACGGCGCGTGCGTGCCCGCTTTGCGGCGGCTGGGCTATGGGGTGTCCCTGCTCGCCATGTCCGCCGCCCTGCCGGCGTTTGCGCAGCAGGCCACCACCACCGAGCCGGTCGAGGGCGAACTGCCGACCGTGACGGTCGACAGCGGCGCGCAGTTCGTCGGCGACCCCTTCACCACGCCTTCGGCGGTGAGCGTGGTGGGCCAGGACGACCTCGACACCTTCGGCGGCGTGCGCATCGACGATGTGCTGCGCAGCGTGCCGGGCACGTTTACGCGCGACAGCACCAGCAATCCCGGCATCGCGGTCAATATTCGCGGCTTCGAGGGCTCCGGCCGCGTCAATATGATGATCGACGGCGTGCGGCAGAACTTCCGCTTCGTCGGCCATGAGGCCGCGGGCTTCACCTATGTCGACCCGGCGCTGCTCGCGGGCGTGGATATTGCGCGCGGCGCGGTCTCCACTGTCGGCGGCGCCGGCTCGCTGGTCGGCCTCGCCAATTTCCGCACCATCGGCGTCGACGACATCATCAAGCCGGGCAACACGCTCGGCGCGCTCGGCAGCGTGAGCTGGGGCAGCAACAGCCTCGATTGGAAGGAGATGATCGCCGGTGCCGCGCGTATCAGCGACAACGCCGCGGTCGCCGGCGCGGTCAGCACCAGCAGTCCGGGCAGCTACGAGAACGGCGACGGCCAGACCGTGCCGAACACCGGACAGGACCTCACCTCCGGCCTGTTGAAAGCCGATTTCAAGCCGACCGAGGATTCGTCGCTGAAATTCGGCGCGGTGTTCTACAATAACGACTTCGTCTCGAACTCGTACGACCAGAACGTCAAGAACAAAACCTTCACCGCCAATTACGCCTATGACCCGGCCAGCGAGCTGATCAACTTCCGCTTCAATACCTATTATAACGACCTGACGATGAAGTACCTGAACTATGCGGTAACCTCGCCGGCGCCGCCCTCCTCGCAGGCCGGCCGGAACATCGAAGACAAGGGCTGGGGCTTCGATACCACCAACATCTCGCTGTTCAGCACCGGCCCGGTTAATATCATCGCCGAATATGGCTTCGAGTTCTTCGCCGACGACGTCGACAGCTTCAACACGCAGAACCCGACCTTCGGCGGCGGCGTCAATCCTTCCGGCAACAGCACGGTGGGCGGCGTCTTCTCGCAGACCACCTTCCGCTACAACATCGTCGATCTG
>JBGGNI010000072.1:0-11871 GCA_041287585.1 Xanthobacteraceae bacterium | reverse complement strand
CCCATCGCAACTGGCCCCTCTTTCGCATGGCCCGGCGCTCGCGTAGAAGCGCGCTGGGAACGGGTCCGTTGGACGTAAAGCGGGGAAAGCGATGACTGCCATTGTCGACATCGTCGGGCGCGAGATTCTCGACAGCCGCGGCAATCCGACCGTCGAGGTCGATGTGACGCTGGAAGACGGCTCCAAGGGCCGGGCCGCGGTGCCGTCGGGGGCGTCCACGGGGGCCCATGAGGCGGTGGAGCTGCGCGACGGCGACAAGGGCCGCTATCTGGGCAAGGGCGTGGAGAAGGCGGTCGCCGCGGTGAACGGCGAGATCTTCGACGCCATCGGCGGCATGGAGGCCGAGGACCAGGCGTTCATCGACGAGACGCTGATCAGCCTGGACGGCACGCCGAACAAGGCGCGGCTGGGTGCCAACGCCATACTCGGCGTTTCGCTGGCGCTCGCCAAGGCCGCGGCCAGCGCGCGCGACCTGCCGCTGTACCGCTATGTCGGCGGCGTCAATGCCCGGCTGCTGCCGGTGCCGATGATGAACATCATCAATGGCGGCGCCCATGCCGACAATCCGATCGATTTCCAGGAGTTCATGATCCTGCCGGCCGGCGCACCGACCTTCGCGGAAGCGCTGCGCACGGGCGCCGAAATCTTCCATACGCTGAAGAAGGCGCTGAAGGATGCCGGCCATAACACCAATGTCGGGGACGAGGGCGGCTTCGCGCCGAACCTGCCGTCCGCCGATGCCGCGCTCGCCTTCGTGGTGAAGGCCATCGAGACCGCCGGCTACAAGCCGGGCGAGGACGTCTATATCGGCCTCGACTGCGCCTCCACCGAGTTCTTCAAGGACGAGAAGTACGATTATCACGGCGAAGGCGTCGTTCGCGACATCGAAGCCCAGGTGAAGTATCTCGCCGATCTCGTCGCCCGCTATCCGATCGTCACCATCGAGGACGGCATGGCGGAAGACGATTGGGCCGGCTGGAAGCTGTTGACCGACGCCATCGGCTCCAAGTGCCAGCTGGTCGGCGACGATCTGTTCGTCACCAATGTCACGCGGCTTTCCGCCGGCATCCGTCAGGGCGTCGGCAACTCGATCCTGGTCAAGGTGAACCAGATCGGCTCGCTTACCGAGACGCTCAACGCGGTCGAGATGGCGCATAAGGCCGGCTACACCGCGGTGATGTCGCATCGCTCCGGCGAGACCGAGGATTCCACCATCGCCGATCTGGCCGTCGCCACCAATTGCGGGCAGATCAAGACCGGTTCGCTCGCCCGTTCCGACCGCACGGCGAAGTATAACCAGCTGCTGCGCATCGAACAGGAACTCGGCAGCCAGGCGCGCTATGCCGGCCGTGCCGCCCTGAAGGCGCTGGGCTGACCAAAGACGCGCGGCGTGCCGGCTTGCGCCGGCGCGCCGTTTGCGTTCACGGTTAACGGAAGCTCAACCGGCTGCCGCTAGCATCGCGCGCATGATCACACGCACACGCTGGCGCTCTGTCCTGCAAACCGTGACGCTGCACCTCGGCGCCGCGTTGCTCATCGGCTATTTCGCCTTCCAGGGCTATGGCGGCCAATACGGCCTTGTCGCCAAGCGCAGCTTCGAGCAGGAGCTGTCCAGCCTGACTGCTGAACTCGCGGCGCTGCGCACCGAGCGCGAGGCCATCGCCACCAAGGTCGCGCTGCTGTCGCCGGATCGCATCGACCCGGACCTGCTCGACGAGGAGGCGCGCTCGCTGCTGAATCTCATTCATCGCAAGGATTTGGTGATGCTGCGGCCCGCCACGGGCGGGCGGCCCTGATTGCCGTAACGGCAATGTAAAATGCGTTATGCCAATTAGTTAACTCGATTCAGGGCAACTCCAATTCGTAACTGAAATTCAGTTAACTGTCGAAACCTGTGCGCCTGCAACATGTTGTGCAGTGCAGCAATGCGTTCTCGGAGTAGCCGGACGCCTCAACTTAAGTTATGAAGCGATCGACGTCCGCTATTAAGCGGGCCGATATCGCCGGAAACGAGCTGAGGAAGCGCCATGGCCGTCGCCGCCAGGAAAGTCGCCGCCAAATCCGCCGCTCCGAGGACCGCACAGAAACGCTCCGACAAGCCGCCGGTGGTCCCGGAATTCTCCCGCGAGCAAGAGCTCGCATCCTATCGCGAAATGCTCGCCATCCGCCGCTTCGAAGAGAAGGCGGGCCAGATGTACGGCATGGGGCTGATCGGTGGCTTCTGCCACCTCTATATCGGCCAGGAAGCCGTCGTCGTCGGCATGCAGATGGCGCTGAAGCCGGGTGACCAGGTCATCACCGGCTATCGCGACCACGGCCACATGCTGGCCTGCGGCATGGACCCCAAGGGGGTGATGGCCGAGCTGACCGGGCGCCGCGGAGGCTACTCCAAGGGCAAGGGCGGCTCGATGCACATGTTCAGCACCGAGAAGGGCTTCTACGGCGGGCACGGCATCGTCGGCGCCCAGGTTTCGCTCGGCACCGGTCTCGCCTTCGCCAACCGTTACCGCGGCAATGGCGGCGTCTGCCTGACCTATTTCGGCGACGGCGCGGCCAACCAGGGCCAGGTCTATGAGAGCTTCAACATGGCGGAGCTCTGGAAGCTGCCGGTGATCTTCATCATCGAGAACAACAAATACGCCATGGGCACCGCGGTCAGCCGCGCCTCCGCCCAGACTGACTTCTCCAAGCGCGGCGCCTCCTTCAACATCCCCGGCGAACAGGTCGACGGCATGGATGTGCGGGCGGTGAAGGCGGCCGGCGAGCGCGCGGTGGCGTTCGCGCGCGGCGGGCAGGGGCCGTATATTCTGGAAATGCAGACCTACCGCTATCGCGGGCATTCCATGTCGGACCCGGCCAAGTACCGCTCGAAGGAAGAGGTGCAGAAGATGCGCACCGAGCACGACCCGATCGAGCAGGTGAAGGTGCGCCTCCTGGAGCGCAACTGGGCCTCCGAAGACGATCTCAAGGCCATCGACGCCGAGGTGCGCGACACCATGAGCGCCGCGGCGGACTTTGCGACCCACGACCCGGAGCCGGATCCTTCGGAACTCTACACCGACATTCTGCGCTGACCGGCGCGGAGGGCGACATGCTCGTCAATGTCTTCTGGACGCTGTTGGTGGCCGGCGGGTCGGCCGCTGCGGTGTTCTGGGCGCTTGCGATCAGGTTCGGCTACGGAGTCGTTACCGCGGGCGGCGCGACGCCGCGCGTGGCGGACTGGGCGCAGATCCTCGCCTGGCCGTTCGGCGCCCGCATGCGTCCTGGCGCGTCAGTCGAAGCGGCCGCAAGCCTCAATAAAATGCTGGTCGGCCTGATCGCCGCCCTTCTCATCGTCGCGGGTTCGACCGCGGTCTACAGCAACCTGACGTCGGCGCCGATGGCGCGGACGACCGACTAGGCCTTGCCGGGGGAACGCCGCCATGCCGATTGAAATTCTTATGCCGGCCCTCTCTCCGACCATGGAGAAGGGCAATCTCGCCAAATGGATGAAGAAGGTGGGCGATGCGGTCAAGTCCGGCGACGTGATCGCCGAGATCGAGACCGATAAAGCCACCATGGAAGTCGAGGCGATCGACGAAGGCACGCTCGGCAAGATCCTGGTGCCGGAAGGCGCGCAGGATGTCGCCGTCAACACCCCGATCGCGGTGATCCTGGCCGATGGCGAGACCGAGGCCTCGCTTTCTGAAAGCCCGGCGCCGGCCCCTTCGGCGGCTCCTGCGGCAGCGCCCGCCGCGGCGGAACCCGAACCCGCCCCTGTGGCCGCCCCGGCGGTGATCTCCGCGCCGGAGCCGGTGGCCGAGGCCGCCGAATCGGAAGTGCCGGAAGGCACCGAGATGGTCTCCACCACGATGCGCGAGGCGCTGCGCGACGCCATGGCCGAGGAGATGCGGCGCGACGCCGATGTCTTCGTCATGGGCGAGGAGGTCGCCGAATATCAGGGCGCCTACAAGATCACCCAAGGGTTGCTGCAAGAGTTCGGCGACCGCCGGGTGATCGACACGCCGATCACCGAGCACGGCTTTGCCGGCGTCGGCGTCGGCGCCGCCATGGCCGGGCTGAAGCCGATCGTCGAGTTCATGACCTTCAATTTCGCCATGCAGGCGATCGACCAGATCATCAATTCGGCCGCCAAGACGCTCTATATGTCCGGCGGCCAGATCCAGTGTTCCATCGTGTTCCGCGGCCCCAACGGCGCCGCCGCCCGCGTCGCCGCCCAGCACAGCCAGGACTACACCTCCTGGTACAGCCATGTGCCCGGCCTCAAGGTGGTGGCGCCCTACACCGCCGCCGATGCCAAGGGCCTGCTCAAGGCGGCGATCCGCGACCCCAATCCGGTGATCTTTCTGGAAAACGAAATCCTCTACGGCCACGCCTCGCCGGTGCCGAAGCTGGACGATTTCGTGGTGCCGATCGGCAAGGCCAAGATCGCCCGGCCCGGCAAGGACGTCACCATCGTCGCCTGGTCGATCGGCATGAGCTATGCGCTCAAGGCCGCCGAGGAGCTGGCCAAGAAGCACATTTATGCCGAGGTGATCGACCTGCGCACCATCCGGCCGATGGACATCGACACCGTGATCGCGTCGGTGAAGAAGACCGGACGCTGCGTCACCGTCGAGGAAGGCTGGGGCCAGTCCGGCGTCGGCGCCGAGATCGTGGCGCGGCTGATGGAGAAGGCGTTCGACTATCTCGACGCGCCGGTGCTGCGCGTCACCGGAAAGGACGTGCCGATGCCCTACGCCGCCAACCTCGAAAAGCTCGCTTTGCCGACGGTTCAGGACGTCATCGACGCCGCCCGGGCGGTCACCTACCGCTGAGGAGATCGCCATGCCCATCGAGATCCTGATGCCGGCCCTGTCTCCCACCATGGAGAAGGGCAACCTCGCGAAATGGCTGAAGAAGGAGGGCGACAAGGTCGCCCCCGGCGACGTCATTGCCGAGATCGAGACCGACAAGGCGACCATGGAGGTCGAGTCCATCGACGAGGGCGTGCTGGCCAAGATCCTGGTGCCGGAAGGCACGCAGGACGTGCCGGTGAACCAGCTCATCGCGGTGCTGGCCAGTGCCGGCGAGGACGCCAAAGCGGTGGCGGCCGGCGGTGCCGCGCCCGCCAAGCCCGCCGCCGCTCCGGCGCCCGCGGCTCCGGTTGCCGAGGCTCCGGCGGCAACGCCGGCACCCGCGGCGGCTCCGGCTCCGGTTCCTGCCGCACCCGCGGCCGCTGCCCCGGCCGGCAATGGCGGCCGGGTCTTCGCCTCGCCGCTGGCGCGGCGGATCGCCAAGGAAGCCGGCATCGACGTCGCCGCGGTGAAGGGCTCCGGCCCGCACGGGCGCGTGGTTGCGGGCGATGTCGAGGCGGCGAAGGCCGCCGGCGGCACGGCCAAGCCGGTGGCGGCGGCAGCGCCCAAGCCCGCACCGACTGCGGCTCCGGCGCCCAAGCCTGCCGCTGCGCCCGGCGCGCTGCTGGAGCAGACGAAGGCCTATTACGAGGCGGGCACCTTTGAGGAAATCCCGCTCGACGGCATGCGCCGCGTCATCGCCCAGCGCATGACCGAGGCGCGGCAGACCGTGCCGACTTTCTACCTCAATGTCGATTGCGACGTCGACGCGCTGCTGAAGCTGCGCGCCGAGCTGAACGCCTCGGCACCCGAGAAGGGCGGCAAGCCGGCCTACAAGCTCTCGGTCAACGACTTCGTCATCAAGGCCTATGCGCTGGCGTTCCAGCAGGTGCCGGATGCCAACCAGGTGTGGGGCGGCGACCGCTATCTGCGCCTGAAGCATTCCGACATCGGCGTCGCGGTGGCGATCGATGGCGGCAAGGGCTTGCTGACTCCGATCATCCGCAAGGCCGAGACCAAGTCGCTCTCGACCATTTCCAACGAGACCCGCGACTTCGCCATCCGCGCCCGCAACAAGAAGCTGATGCCGAACGAATATCAGGGCGGTTCGTCCGCCATTTCGAACCTTGGAATGTTTGGAATCAAGGACTTCACCGCGATTATTAATCCTCCGCATGCGACCATTCTGGCGGTCGGCGCGAGCGAGCAGCGGGCGGTGGTCAAGAAGGGCGAGCTGAGCGCCGCGACCATCATGGCGGTGACGCTCTCCTGCGACCATCGCGTGCTGGACGGTGCGCTGGGCGCCACGCTTCTCACCGCCTTCAAGGCGCTGATCGAGAAGCCGATGGCGATGCTGGTCTAGCGCCGACATTTTCGTCATGGCCGGGCTTGTCCCGGCCATCCACGTCTTCAGATGGCTGGCCGGGCGGTGGATGCCCGGACCACGGCCGGGCATGACGGAAGCTCCCAGATGGCCGACACCCCTTATGACATCCTGATCATCGGCTCCGGCCCCGGCGGCTATGTCGCCGCCATCCGCGCCGCGCAGCTCGGCCTCAAGGTTGGCGTGGTCGAGCGCCAATATATGGGCGGCATCTGCCCGAACTGGGGCTGCATTCCGGCCAAGGCGCTGCTGCGCTCGGCCGAGATCTACCACTATATCGAGCACGCCAAGGATTACGGCCTCGTCGTCGAGAAATTCGGCGTCGACATTGCCGGCGTGGTCAAGCGCTCGCGGGGCATCTCGGCGCAGATGAGCAACGGCGTCGGCTTTTTGCTCAAGAAGAACAAGGTCGACATCATCTGGGGCCAGGCGACCATCACCGCGCCCGGCAAGGTGAGCGTCGCCGCCCCGGTCGAGCCCGCGCCCAAGGGCGCGCTGCCGCCGGGCGCCTACAGCGCCAAGCACATCATCGTCGCCACGGGCGCCCGCCCGCGCGCACTGCCGGGCATCGAGCCGGACAAAAAGCTGATCTGGACCTATTTCGAAGCGCTGGCCCCGGCCAGCCTGCCGAAGTCGCTGCTGATCATGGGTTCGGGCGCCATCGGCGTCGAGTTCGCCTCGTTCTACCGGGCCATGGGCTCGGAGGTGACCATCGTCGAACTGCTGCCGCAAATCCTGCCGGTGGAAGACGACGAGATCGCCGGCCTCGCCCGCAAGCGGTTCGAGAAGCAGGGCATCAAGATTCTCACCGGCGCCAAGGTGTCGAAGGTGACCAAGGGTGCAGACAGCGTCACCGCGACGGTGGAGACCGCCGACGGCAAGACGCAGACCCTGACGGCCGACCGGCTGATCTCGGCGGTGGGCGTGGTCGGCAATATCGAAAACCTCGGCCTGGAGACGCTGGGCGTGAAGACCGACCGCGGCTGCGTGGCGATCGACGGGCTGTGCCGCACCAATGTGCCGGGCATCTACGCCATCGGCGATGTCGCCGGCCCGCCCATGCTGGCGCACAAGGCCGAGCATGAGGGCGTGATCTGCGTCGAGGCCATTGCCGGCAAGCACGCCCACCCGATGGACAAGCTGCAAATTCCCGGCTGCACCTACTGCATGCCGCAGGTCGCCTCCGTCGGCCTCACCGAGAAGAAGGCCAAGGAAGCAGGCTACGACATCAAGGTCGGCCGCTTCTCCTTCATCGGCAACGGCAAGGCGGTGGCGCTGGGCGAGGCGGACGGGCTGGTGAAGACCATCTTCGACGCCAAGACCGGCCAGCTTCTCGGCGCCCACCTCATCGGCGCCGAGGTCACCGAGCTGATCCAGGGCTTCGTCATCGCGATGAATCTGGAGACGACGGAGGAAGAGCTGGTCAACGCGGTCTTCCCGCACCCCACGGTTTCTGAAACCATGCACGAAAGCGTGCTGGCGGCCTACGGGCGCGCTATCCATATGTGAGCGGGGAGAGCGCGGGCATGGAGACCTATTCGGCATTGAACGAGCCCGGCGTCGGGCTGTTCACCATGATCATCATCGGCCTGCTCGCCGGCTGGATCGCCGAGCGCGTGACCGAGAGCAGCCATGGCCTCTTGACCAATCTGCTGTTCGGCCTGATCGGCGCCTTCGTCGGCGGCAAGCTGGCGGAGGCGGCGGCCATCCCGGTGTTCGGCTTCGTGCGCACATTGATCGCCGCCACGGTCGGCGCCATCATCGTTCTCTATCTCTGGCGGATGATCCGCCGCTGAGGTTTTCTGCATGGTCGAGCTGGTCAACACGCTGGAACGCCGGGACAGCCGGCCGCGTCACCCGGAAAAGGTGAACCGGCCGGAATCGCCGGTGCTCAAGAAGCCGGACTGGATCCGCGTGCGCGCTCCCGGCACGCCGGGCTGGGCCGAGACCGCGAAGATCGTGCGCGCCAACGGCCTCGTCACCGTGTGCGAGGAGGCCGGTTGCCCGAACATCGGCGAGTGCTGGCAGAAGAAGCACGCCACCTTCATGATCATGGGCGACACCTGCACACGGGCCTGCGCCTTCTGCAATGTGCGCACCGGCATGCCGGGCCCGCTCGACGCCGACGAGCCGGTGAAGGTCGCCGAGGCGGTCGCCAAGCTCGGCCTGGAGCATGTGGTGGTGACCTCGGTGGACCGCGACGACCTCGCGGACGGCGGCGCCGAGCATTTCGCCCAGACCATCCGCGCCATCCGCGCCCGCAGCCCCGGCACCACCATCGAGGTGCTGACACCGGACTTCCTGCGCAAGGAAGGCGCGCTGGAAATCGTGGTGGCGGCGCGGCCGGACGTGTTCAACCACAATCTCGAATGCGTGCCCTCGCTCTATCTCACGGTGCGGCCGGGTGCGCGCTATTTCCATTCGCTGCGGCTGCTGCAGCGGGTGAAGGAGCTGGACCCCACCATCTTCACCAAATCCGGCATCATGGTCGGCCTCGGCGAGGTGCGGAACGAGGTGCTCCAGCTGATGGACGACCTGCGATCGGCCGAGATCGATTTCATGACCATCGGCCAGTATCTCCAGCCGACCCGCAAGCATCATGCGGTGATGGCCTTCATCACGCCGGACGAGTTCAAGTCCTACGAGACCATCGCCTTCGCCAAGGGCTTCCTGATGGTGTCGTCGAGCCCGCTGACCCGCTCCTCGCACCATGCCGGCGAGGACTTCGCCCGGCTGCGCGCCGCCCGCGCCGCCAAGCTCGGCACGCGCGCCTTGCCAGCGCACGCCTGAGCCGATGCCGTCCTTCCGCACCACGCGGCGGGTGCGCTATTCGGCCGCCCGGATGTTCGACCTCGTGGCCGACATCGAGCGCTATCCGGAGTTCGTGCCGCTGTGCGAGAGCCTGGAGGTGCGCCGGCGCGTGGCCAGCGGCGAGGGGGTCGACATCGCGGTCGCCGACATGACGGTGGCCTACAAGGTGTTCCGCGAGACCTTCGGCAGCCGCATCACCCTCGACAGGCCGCGCCTCGCCATAACGGTGGAATATCTCGACGGCCCGTTCAGTCGGTTGGAGAATCGCTGGGAGTTCATCGACCAGACGGGCGGCGGCTGCGAGGTGCGGTTCTTCATCAGCTACGAGTTCCGCTCGCGCACGCTGGGGCTGCTGATGGGTACCATGTTCGACACCGCCTTCCGCCGCTTCGCCGAGGCGTTCGAACGACGGGCGGACGAGGTTTATGGGGCGTCTGCTGCCGGGGGCAAATCGATCGATGAGCGATAGCTGGGAGCTGCGGCGGGCCGCGGCGGGCGATGTCGATGCCATCCGCGCGCTGACGCGCGAGGCCTATGCCAAATGGGTTCCGCTCATCGGCCGGGAGCCATTGCCGATGACAGCCGACTATTCCGAGGCGGTCAGCAACCACCGCATCGATCTGATGCATGTCGAAGGTGTATTTGCCGCGCTGATCGAGATGATCGCCGCGACCGATCATCTTCTCATCGAGAATGTCGCCGTGGCACCGCCGTTTCAGGGCAGGGGGCTCGGCAAGGCGCTGGTCCTTCACGCCGAGAGCGTAGCCGCAGCTTCGGGGTTTTCGCAGATCCGCCTCTACACCAACAAGCTCTTCACCGCGAACCTCGCACTGTACTCCAGGCTCGGCTATCGCACCGATCGCGAGGATCCGTTCCGCGGAGGCACTGTGGTGCATATGAGCAAGGCGCTGGTGCCTGATCCGGGCTAGCCTGCCAGCTCCGCCAGCATGGCGAGCGCGGTGAGCACCGAGGCGCGCCGCACTCCGGCGCGGTCTTCTCCGGCGAACACCTCCCGGCGCACGATGGTCGGCCCGCCGGCGCGGGCGGCGGCGAAATGCACCAGGCCGACCGGCTTTTCGACGCTGCCGCCGCCGGGGCCGGCAATGCCGGTGACCGAGACGCCGAGCGAGGTGCCGGCGACGCGCAGCAGGCCCGCGACCATGGCGCGGGCGGTTTCCTCGCTTACCGCGCCGTGGGCGTCCAGCGTCGCCTGCGGCACGCCCAGGACGGCGGCCTTGGCGGCGTTGGAATAGGTGACGAAGGCGCGGTCCACCACGTCCGAGGAGCCGGCAATGGCGGTGAGGGCACCGCTCACCAGCCCGCCGGTGCAGGATTCTGCGGTGGCGACGGTGAAGCCCTGCGCCCGGCACAGCTCCAATACGCGTGTGGCGGCGGCATCGATCTCCGGGTCCGTCATGGCGCATCGTCCGTGAAAGGCAGGCGCACCGTGGCGCCCGCCAGCGCGGCGATGCCCTCGCGCCGGCCGGTGAAGCCGAGTTGCTCGCTGGTGGTCGCCTTCACGCTGACGCGCGCCACCGGAAGTCCGGCGATCTGCGCGATGCGCGCGCGCATGGTCTCGCGATGCGGCCCGATTTTCGGCGCCTCGCAGATCACCGTGGCATCGAGATGGGCGATCCGCCCGCCCGCGGCCGCCACCAGCGTCACCGCATGCGCGAGGAAGCGGTCGGAGGAGGCGCCCTTCCAGGCCGGGTCGGAGGGCGGGAAGTGGTGGCCGATATCGGCCGCGCCTATCGCCCCCAGCACGGCGTCGGTCAGCGCGTGCAGCACCACATCGGCATCGGAATGGCCGGCCAGCCCGGCACTGTGGGGAATGGCGACGCCGCCAAGCATGACGTGGTCGCCCGGCGCGAAGGCATGGACGTCGAAGCCTGTGGCAGTGCGCACGTCTGCGAGTGCCGCGAACGACTGGCGTTCCGCCATCACGAAATCCTCTGCGGTGGTGAGCTTGATGTTGGCCGGCTCGCCGTCGAACAGCGCGACCTTGTGGCCGGCGGCTTCCGCCACCGCGGCGTCGTCGGTCAGGTCGGACCGCGAGGCCACCGCGGCGTGGGCGGCGCGGATCAGCGGGAAACCGAAGGCCTGGGGCGTCTGCACCGTGCGCAGCCCGGCCCGGTCCGGCCCGGCGACGGCGTATCCCTGCTCGTCGAGCGCCTTGAGCGTGTCGGTAACCGGCAGCGCCGGAACCGCTGCGCCGAAGCGCAGCGCTGCCGCGATGGCTCGGTCCACCAGCGCCGGGGAGGCGAAGGGCCGGGCGGCATCGTGGATCAGCACCAGGTCCGGCGGATCGTCCCCCAGCGCCTCCAGCCCGGCGCGCACCGAGGCCTGCCGGCTGGCGCCGCCGGCGACCGGCGCTGCGACGCCCGGCAAGTCGGCGCAGGCCGCCGCGGCCAGAGCCGAATCGTCGCCATGGATCACCGGCAGAACGCGGCGAATCTCCGGGTGCGCGGCGAAAAGCTCCAGCGTCCGGCGCAGCACGCTGCGTCCGCCGAGGGCGCGGTACTGCTTCGGCACGCCGCCGCCGGCCCGCTCGCCACGCCCGGCGGCAACCACCACCACATCCGTCACGACCATATTTTGTCGACCATTTTCCTATTCGGGAAAGCCTTCGCGCTGCTTGCCCGAGCGGCCGGTTTAGCGCAATACCGTGCCGTGTGCGCGCGTTTTGATCATGATGCATCAGGAGGCTTGATGATGAGCGCGCGGTGTCTATTATGTAGGCACGGCCGGGTAGGCTCACGAAATGTGCATCGAGTGATCACCGCTTGATCTTTGCCAGTTGTTCCGCACGATCCTTGCGCATCGGTTCCGTCGAGGTACCGA
>JBGGNI010000071.1:0-7502 GCA_041287585.1 Xanthobacteraceae bacterium | reverse complement strand
GATCAAGCCGTTCGTGCCGACCCGGCATCTGCTCAGCTATATCGAGGCGGTGATGCGGGTCTATAACCGCTTCGGCCGGCGCGACAACATCTACAAGGCGCGCATCAAGATCCTGGTGCATGAGATCGGCGCCGAGGCGTTCTCGAAGGAAGTCGAGACCGAATGGGCGGCGGTGCGCGACGGCGCGCTCGACCTCGATCCCGTGGTGGTGGCCGATATCCGCAGCCGCTTCGTCTATCCGCAGTTCGAGGTGCTGGAGGACGAGCCGGCCGAGCTGGCGGACGCCCGCGCGGACGCCGCCTTCGAGACCTGGCACCGCAATTCCGTGGTGCGCCACAAGGTGCCGGGCTACGCCACCGTCACCATCTCGCTGAAGCCGGTGGGCGCCCCGCCCGGGGACGCCACCGCCGCGCAGATGGAAGCGGTGGCCGATCTCGCCGACCTTTACGGATTCGGTGAAATCCGCGTCGGCCACGAGCAGAACCTCTGCCTGCCGCATATCGCGCAGAAGCATCTGCCGGAGCTGTGGCGCCGGCTCGATGCGGCGGGCCTCGCCACGCCGAACGTCAATCTGGTCAGCGACATCATTGCCTGTCCGGGGCTGGATTATTGCAGCCTCGCCAATGCCCGCGCCATTCCGGTGGCGCAGAACATCGCCGAGCGCTTTGCCGACCTCGATCGGGCCCGCGGCGTCGGGCGGCTGCACATCAATATTTCCGGCTGCATCAATGCCTGCGGCCACCACCATGTCGGCCATATCGGCATTCTCGGCGTCGAGAAGAACGGCCAGGAATATTATCAGATCACGCTGGGCGGCCGGGCCGATGAGCACGCGCAGATCGGCACGCTGCTCGGCCCCGCCGTGCCCTACGACCAGGTCGCCGGTCTGGTGGAAGACATCGTGGAAGCCTATCTTGAGCTGCGCACCAGTGCGCGCGAGCTTTTCGTCGACACCGTGGCCCGGCTCGGGGTCGAGCCGTTCAAGGAGCGGGTCTATGCGGCTGCTTGAGAACGGACGCACCATTGAGGACCGCTTCATCCGGCTCGCCGACGACGAGCCGGTGCCGGCGGATGCGCCCGTGCTGGTCAGCGCCGCGCGCCTGCTCACGGCGGCGAACGAGCTGATCGGCCGGGCGGCCCCGGTCGGGGTTATTTGGCCCAACGACAAGCGCGTTGAAGAGATCGCGCCCTATCTGCCGCATCTGGCGCTGGTGGCGCTGGTGTTCCCCACCTTCCGCGACGGGCGGGCCTACAGCCAGGCCCGGCTGCTGCGCGAGCGGCTGGGCTGGCGCGGTCCGCTGCGCGCCACCGGTGGGGTGCTGCGCGACCAGTTCCTTTTCATGCTGCGCGCCGGCTTCGACCAGCTCGAAGTCCGCAAGGACGCCGATGCCGAGGCGTTTGCCGCGCAAGCGCACAGCTATTCGGTGTTCTATCAGCCGACCGGCGACGGCCGGCCCAGCCTGCTGCGCAGCCGGCTCGGCCGCACCGCGGCGGTCAAACCGGAGGTCGTGCAATGAGCCTGACCCTCGACTTCGACGCCGACACGCTGGAGCGCAGCCTCGCCGGCGCTTCGCCGGTGGAGATCATCAAGGCCGCCCGCGACGCGGTCGGCCGCGGCCGCATGTGCGTGGTGTCCTCGTTCGGCACGGAATCGGCGGCGCTGCTGGCCTATGTCGCGCAGGTGGACCCCGCCACCCCGGTGCTGTTTCTCGACACCCAGTGGCTGTTCGAGGAGACGCTGGCCTATCGCGACGAACTGGCCGCTAAGCTTGGCCTCACCGATGTGCGCTCCATCCAGCCGGACGCCCCGACTTTGGCCATACAGGACCCGGAGCGCGATTTGTGGTTCTCCGATGCCGACGCCTGCTGCCGCATCCGCAAGGTTGAGCCGCTGGCGAAGGCGCTGGGCGGCTTCGACGCCTGGCTGAACGGGCGCAAGCGCTACCATGGCGGCGGCCGCGCCGACATTCCCGTGGTGGAGCGCGACGGCGCCCGGCTGAAGTTCAACCCGCTCGCCAATGTCGACCAGGCCGAGGTCGACGGCATCCAGGCCCGGCTGAACCTGCCGCGCCACCCGCTGCTGGCCAAGGGCTTCGCCTCGGTGGGCTGCATGCCCTGCACCAGCCGCGCCGCCGCCGGCGAGGACGTCCGCGCCGGCCGCTGGCGCGGCCGCGGCAAGACCGAATGCGGCATCCACACCATGGCGCTGCGCGGCTGAGAGGCCGCCCCCTCATCCCGGTCTGGGCTGAGGACCCACCCTGTCATCCCGGCCGCAGCGCAGCGCAGAGCCGGGATCGCCATCCGAGCGAACCTCCCGGACGCTCCCGGACACGGCCTGCGGCCGTTCCGGGATGACGGCAGCAAACGGACCAAGGCGCCTCCGCCCTATTTTTCACATCGCAAGCCTGTAATAGAAATATAAATCTATAGAAAATATGTTTTTCTATTTGACACGCATCATCTGTACGTGAAAACTCTGCGGCATCGGATGGTGTGGAATGCCGCGCCGTCCCACAGCTTTACAAGGAGCACTCCGATGAAGCCGCTGTTCCGGCGCCTGAGCCTCGCCGCCCTGCTTGCTTCAGCACTGGTCGCCCCCGCCGCAGCGGCCGACATCACCCTGCTGAACGTGTCCTACGACCCGACCCGCGAGCTCTATGTCGCGCTCAACAAGGCGTTCGGCGACGCCTATAAGGGCGAAACCGGCAAGAGCGTCGAGATCAAGCAGTCGCACGGCGGCTCGGGCAAGCAGGCCCGCTCGGTGATCGACGGGCTGGAATCCGACGTCGTCACGCTGGCGCTGGCCTATGATATCGACGCCATCGCCGACAAGGGCTTTCTTGCACAAGACTGGCAGAAGCGCCTGCCGGACAATGCCTCGCCCTACACCTCCACCATCGTCTTCCTGGTGCGCAAGGGCAATCCGAAGGGCATCAAGGATTGGGACGACCTGGTGAAGCCGGGCGTCAAGGTCATCACCCCCAACCCGAAAACTTCCGGCGGCGCCCGCTGGAACTATCTGGCCGCCTGGGCCTATGCGCTCAAGCACAATGGCAACTCAGCCGAGAAGGCGCAGGACTTCGTCGCCGCCCTGTTCAAGAACGTCCCGGTGCTCGACACCGGCGCCCGCGGCTCCACCGTGACCTTCACCGAACGCGGCGTCGGCGACGTGCTGCTGGCTTGGGAGAACGAGGCCTTCCTGTCCAAGAAGGAGTTCGGCGACGACAAGTTCGACATCATCGTGCCCAGCCTGTCGATCCTGGCCGAGCCGCCGGTCGCCGTGGTCGACAAGGTGGTCGAGAAGAAGGGCACCCGCACTGTGGCGGAGGCCTATCTGAAGTTCATCTACACCAAGGCCGGCCAGGAGATCGCCGCCCAGAACTTCTACCGCCCGCGCGACCCCGAGATCGCCAAGAAGTATGAGAAGGTGTTCCCCAACGTCGAACTCGTGACCATCGACGACCCGGCCTTCGGCGGCTGGCGCAAGGCGCAGAAGGACCATTTCGCCGATGGCGGCGTGTTCGACCGCATCTATTCGAACTGACCGGCCCAAACCGGTCTCACGCGACACGTTTTCAACCTCACTGCACTGCACCGCGGCGCCTGCCGCGGTGCCGGGAACAAGACGCGCATGAGCGAAGCAACATGGAGCCGGCCCCGCAGGGCCGGCAATGTCATTCCGGGCTTCGGCCTCACCTTCGGGCTGACGCTGCTCTGGCTGTCGCTCATCGTGTTCATTCCGCTCGGCGCCCTGTTCCTGCGCACCACCGAGCTAAGTCTCGACCAGTTCTTCGCAATTCTCACCGCGCGGCGCACCTTGAACGCGCTGCGGCTGTCCTTCGGCCTCGCCTTGCTCGCCGCCGCCATCAACCTGGTCATCGGCACCGTGGTGGTCTGGGCCCTGGTCCGCTACGAATTTCCCGGCAAGCGGCTGCTCGACGCCCTGGTCGACATCCCCTTCGCTTTGCCGACCGCCGTGGCCGGCATCGCCCTAACCAATCTCTATGCCGAAAATGGCTGGCTCGGCGCCCCACTGGCCCGGCTCGGCATCACGGTGGCCTTCACCCCGCTAGGTATATTGATTGCACTCATCTTTATCGGCTTGCCGTTCGTCGTCCGCACCGTTCAACCGGTGCTGGAAGACCTCGACGCCGAACTGGAAGACGCCGCCACCACGCTGGGCGCCAGCCGCTGGACCACGGTCCGGCGGGTGGTGCTGCCCGCGATTCTTCCGGCCCTGCTCACCGGCTTCGCCCTCGCCTTCGCCCGCGCGGTCGGCGAGTACGGCTCGGTGATCTTCATCGCCGGCAACCTGCCGAACGTGTCGGAAATCGCGCCGCTGCTCATCGTCATCCGGCTGGAAGAGTTCCGCTACGCCGACGCGACCGCAATCGCCGTCGCCATGCTGGTGGCTTCGTTCATTTTGCTCTTTATTGTCAATGCCTTGCAACGCTGGTCGGAAAATCGCGACGGGAGACGGCCATGAACGCGGTGTCCGAAAGCCTGGCGCCCGGCGCCACCACCCGGCCGCTGCCGGCGCATGAGAACATCCGCAGCGAGCCGGCCGCGGTGAAGTGGACCATCGTCGCGCTGGCGGCGATCTTCGTCGGCCTGCTCATCGTGCTGCCGCTCGCCAATGTGTTCGCGCAAGCCTTTTCCAAGGGCTGGCAGGCCTATGCGGCGGCGCTGGTGGAGCCCGACGCGCTGGCCGCCATCCGGCTGACCGTGCTGGTCTCCACCTTGTCGGTCGCCACCAACACCATCATGGGCCTCGTCATCGCCTGGACGGTGACGAAATTCAGCTTTCGCGGCAAGAGTTTGCTCATCAGCCTGATCGACCTGCCGTTTTCGGTCTCACCGGTCATCGCCGGCCTGGTCTTCGTGCTGCTGTTCGGGGCGCAGGGTTACTTCGGCCCGTATCTGCAGGCGCATGACTGGAAGATCATCTTCGCCTGGCCGGGCATCACCCTGGCCACCATCTTCGTCACCTTCCCCTTCGTCGCCCGCGAGCTCATCCCGTTGATGCAGCAGCAGGGCACCACCGAAGAAGAGGCGGCGGTCACGCTGGGCGCTTCCGGCTGGCAGGTGTTCCGGCGGGTGACGCTGCCCAACATCAAATGGGCGCTGCTGTACGGCGTCCTGCTCTGCAACGCGCGCGCCATGGGGGAGTTCGGCGCGGTCTCGGTGGTGTCCGGCCATGTGCGCGGCGAGACCAACACCATGCCGCTGCATGTCGAGATTCTCTACAACGAGTATCAGTTCCAGGCGTCGTTCGCCGTCGCGTCGCTGCTCGCCTGTCTGGCCGTCGTCACGCTGTTCGCCAAGGCGCTGCTGGAAGCCCGCATCGGCCGCCGCGGCGGGCACTGAGCCTGGCACGGCCAAATTGATCCGGCCGCCTTTGCGTCGCAGATTCCACCTCAGCAAACCTGCCGGAATCAAAGACATCTGCCGGAATCAAAACGGCCACCTGATAAGGTGGCCGTTCGATAATCAAAGCCCGGAAGCCGTCAGCCCTCAGGGCGTGATCGGCGGCAGATCGTCGATAATGTCGGTAATATCGTCGAGCGGCAGGTTATTCACCGAATCCTGAATGGCCGCGATGTTGCCGGACTTGTAGGCGAGCTTGACGTCTTTAAGACTCTGGCCAGAGGCTTCGACCGCCTTGATCGCCTGAAGCACCTCTGCCGGCTGCTCCGCGATGATCTGGTCGATCTGCGCCTGGGTGAGGTTGTTCAAATCGATACCGGTCAGGTCCAGCGCCATCGCGGTCACCGGCATGGTCGCCGCCGACACGAGCATGGCGAAACCCACTCCCACTGCAAACTTCATGGCATACCCATCGCGTTCGAGTTACGGGACGCAGCTCGTGATGCTGCAAGTGCTAACTATCTGACCAAACTTATGTCGAAAAAAGGATAAGCGCGCAAGCCCGGACGGGGTCGATACCGACATTTTTCGCCCTTCAACCAGCTAACGCGGTTAATACGGGCCGAACGATGCGAAGCGGCAACACCCCGGAACGACACCCGGCCACCTTACGGCACATCTGCACTGCGGTTCACCTGCAGGTCGGTGTAGAGAATGCGGCCGGTGATGTTCTCCTCGGACGGAACCCGGGCCGAAAGTTCGAGCCGGAGCACCTGGCCCGAGCAGTCCGGAGACACGTCGAATGGGACGTCGAACGGCTTCCACGGCGAACTGGCGCGCACCCGCTCGGTCTCGGCGATCACCGTCATGCCCGGCAGGCAATAGAGCCGCCACTGCATGCCGCGCGGCGTTACCAGGCTCTCCGCCGAGACGCGGCCGCTGAAGGTATATTTGCCCGGCGGCAGCGCCATGATCTGGCGGACATTGCTGAACCGCGTACGCCCGCCGAGGAAATCGACCGCCAGCGCCTGCCCGCTGGCACCCTCGGCGCGGCGCACCGATATTTGCGCCCCGTTCGGCTGCACGATCCGCCAATCGAACGGCGACCCGCTGATGGGGTCGCGAAAATCGCCATTGTTGAGGCTGCTGATGCGTTCGCGCGGAAACGTCAGTTGAATCCAGGCGATATAGGCCTCCGCAATCGCACCGTCATTGATAAGCCGGTTCTGAAGACCCTCCATCTCGGCGGCGGTCGGCGGCGCGGCGGTCGCTTTGAGGTCGAGAAGTATCGGTTTGAGCGGCCGCACATCGGGCGCGTCCCGCACGAAGCGCTGGACCATCCAGGCACGCCAAGGCGGCGCGGTGGCCAGCATGGCGACCACCGCCGGCCGCGCTTCAGGCTCCATCATCGCCTGAATCAGAAAAGGCGCCAGTTCCGCGCGCTGTTCGAGGCGCACGCGCAGCAGTTTGTCGGCCTCCGTCAGCATGCGGCTGAGATCGCCCTCCGCCGCCGCGCGCCGCAGCAGCCAGGTCTGCACGAGGCGGTCGCGCCCGGTGCGGCTTCCCGCCGCCTCCATCAAGGCGTTGGCGCGGTCCGTCTCGCCGGTGAGGCTGTCGATCAGCGCCAGCGTGCGCAGCGCCTGCATGGACAGCGGATCGGCCAGCAGGGCACGCTCGGCCATGGCGCGGGCGGCGGCGACATCGGCCGCGCCGCCCTCGGTCCGCCGCGTTTCGGCAAGCGCGACGAGCGCCAGCGGCTGGTCGGCAACGAAGCTGAGGGCAAGTTCCGGGTTGGTTGCGGCAAAATGGTCGGCAACCGCGCCGACGGCGATACGATAGGCCAGCCACAGCGCGGCAAGCACAAGCAGTGCGGTGCGCCACGGCACGCGGCCAGCGGCCGCCGCCGGGCGGCGCCGCAGCCGCGCCTCGGCGCCGCCGGCGTCAGCCGCCCTCACGACCCGCTCCGCAACCGCACCGCCCGGAAATACCGCAGCTCACGACAGGAACCGCCCGTCCTTCTGGGGCGGTGCGTCGGCCGGTTCGGTGTCGATGCCGCGGCGGTACTCGTAGGCGCTGGCGTAGTGGTCGGAGTAATAATAGTAGGAATCGGCCTGGCGCATGTCGAACTTGGTCAG
>JBGGNI010000070.1:0-13851 GCA_041287585.1 Xanthobacteraceae bacterium | reverse complement strand
AGCATGTGGCGGCACTCGTCGGCCTGACGGCGCAGCGCCTCGTCGACGCCGAGGCGGGCGGCGATGTCGCGCAGATCGCGGATCGCCACGTCGACCGCCGTCACCAGATCGATCTCCGGTTCGGCATCGGCCGCCTGCGCGCCCCGGACCGGAAAGAAAATCACCTCACCCATGGAATGCTCACCCGACGAATCACACGCAACCGGGTGCAGATTGGCGGCAAATGGTTAAGGGCTGACTGTGCGGGCAGGCCGCCGCGCTTCGGCGCGCGCAGGCGCCGTGAACCGCGCCAGGAAGGACTGCATCGGCTTTTCCAGAAGCAGGTAGACCGCCGTGCCGATCACGCAGGGAACGGCGACCGAGACCAGAACAAAGATCGCGCTTATCGCCACGCCTTCCACATCGCCGACCAGCCGGCGCCACACCGCATGGACGAGGCTCAGGCTGTAGATGTGGGTGAGGAAGATCGAATAGCTCGCGGCGCCCAGCAAAGCCGGGATCCGCAGATCCGGCAGCCTGTCGTTCGTCTCCAGAGCGATGGCGCCGATCACGATCATGCAAATGGGAATCCCCCAGAGCAGCACCCGCGGCGCCATGCTCTGAAGGGGGGTCGACATGGCGAGCAGCACGACCCCGAGCGGAACGAAGCACCAGAACACGGCCGGGAAGCCGCGACGTTCGACATAGAGCCAGGCAATGCCCATACCGGCGGCGCATTCGAGCAGCAGGGGGCTGGTATAGGTCTGCCACGCCGCCCAGCTTGGTTCGAACACCGCGCCGGCGGCCACCGCCAGCATCAGCACCGCCAGCACCACATAGGCATGATAGAAAGCCGAGACTGCCAGCGCCGCGCCGAAAATGAGATAAAACAGTATCTCATAGTTCAACGTCCACCCCTGGAAGATCAGCGGGTATATTTCGCCGTTGTCAAAATTGAAATGCGGGATGAATAGCAGCGACATTACGGCATTTTGCCAGCGGATCGTGGTGCTTTGGAAAAGTCCGAGAAAAGCGACGCAGAAGATCAAGAACAAAGTGACGAACCAATACATCGGCACGACGCGGATCAGCCGGCGCTTGATGAAATCGACTGGCCGCGTGCGCCCGTCACAGGTGCTGAGAAAAATCACGAAACCGCTGATGATGAAGAACAGATCGACCCGGAACGGCCCAATCACATCCAGCCCTTGGAGATCGGCCTTGATGCCGGCCGAAGGACTGAGGGAATGCCGGAACACGACGAGAATGGCCGCCAGCGCGCGCAGATACTGAATCGATATCAACCGGCGCTTCATGGACCCTCGACTCACACCAGCAGACACAAACGCGCGGCGCCTGCCCACCATTGCGACGCACCGGCTGCGATTAAAAAGGAACAATCCGTGCCGTACAAGATTCGGCGGCTGGGCGGCGACCAATGGATCGCGGGTGGGCCGCGTGGCGCGGCACCTTGAACAGACTCGGGAAAATTGGTCGGAGTGGCAGGATTTGAACCTGCGGCCCCCTCGTCCCGAACGAGGTGCGCTACCGGGCTGCGCTACACTCCGACGCGGCGCGAGGCGTAGCATGGCCTCGTACCGCATCGCAAGGCCGTCTGCCGAATTCAGGCGTGTTCGCCGGCCGCCGCGGCGGAGGCCGCCGCTTCCTTCTCGTCGATTGCGACGACGCCGTTGAAGAAGGCGTTGAGCGCCACCGCCATGATCGCCGCCAGCAGGATGCCGGATTCCAGCAGCGGGTGCAGTTCGTGCGGCAGGTTCTTGAAGAAGTTTGGGGCAACCAGCGGAATCATGCCGAAGCCGACCGAGAGCGCGACCACATAGAGATTGAACCGGTTCTTGCGGAAATCGACCGCCGAGAGAATGCGTGCGCCGGTCGCCGCCACCATGCCGAACATGACGAGGCCGGCACCGCCCAACACCACCTGGGGCACCGCTTCCACGATTGCCGCCATTTTCGGCAGCAGGCCGAGCACCAGCATGATGACGCCGCCGGCGGCGGTGACCCAGCGCGAGCGCACCCCGGTGACGCCGATCAGGCCGACATTCTGCGAGAAGGAGGTGTAGGGAAAGGTGTTGAAGATGCCGCCGATCAAGGTACCCGCGCCGTCGGCCCGCAGGCCGGCGGTGAGCGCGGCACGGTCGATTTTCTTCTCCGTCATGTCGCCCAGCGCCAGGAACATGCCGGTCGATTCGATCATGACGACGATCATCACCAGGCACATGGTCAAAGCCGGCACCAGGTGAAACGTCGGCATGCCGAAATGGAACGGCATGATGACGTCGAACCAGGCGGCGCTCGCCACCTTCTCGAAATGCATCACGCCGAGCACGCTCGCCAGCACCGAGCCGGCGATGATGCCGAGCAGCACAGAGACATTGGCCAGGAATCCCTTGCCCCAGCGAATCAGCGCCAGGATTACCAGCAGCACGAACAGCGCGATGCCGAGGCCCTGAAGCTGGCCGTAATTGGGGTTGGGAAAGGCGCCGGGCACGCCGTCCACCACCTTGGTCAGCGTCGGCAGGCCGCCGCCCGCCCAATTGATGCCGACCCGCATCAGCGAAATGCCGATCACCATGATGATGGTGCCGGTGACCACCGGGGGAAACAGCGGCAGCAGCCGGCTGACGAACGGCGCCACCGCGATGCCGAACAGGCCGGCCACGATCACCGAACCATAAATGCCGAGGAGGCCGATCTCCGGCTGCGCCGCCATGGACAGCATGGGGCCGACCGAGGCGAAGGTGACGCCCATCATCACCGGAAGGCGAATGCCCATGCCGGGAAAGCCGATGCTCTGGATCAGCGTGGCGATGCCGCAGGCGAACAGGTCCGCGCTGATGAGGAAGGCGACATCCTCCGGCGGCAGCTTCAGCGCGCGACCGATGATCAGCGGCACGGCGACCGCGCCGGCATACATCACCAGCACATGCTGGAGCGCCAGCGGCAGCAATTGGGTGGCGGGGAGGCGTTGGTCGACCGGATGCACGGAAGTGGTCATGGGGCCTCGGGCAAGCTGTTCGAAACGACGTACCGTTGACGTAAGGCAAGACCCATGCCGGCTGCTGCCCGGTGCAGCGCGGTTGAAAGCCGGCCCGTCCTGTGGCTATCTCCGCCGGCCGTTGGGGCGTCGCCAAGTGGTAAGGCAGGGGATTTTGATTCCCCCATACGGAGGTTCGAATCCTCCCGCCCCAGCCAAGGCTCCCCGCGTTCCCCGCGATCCGTCCGGCGCCTATGCAAACCGCTCGCGCTTCGGGCTCGGCAGGAACCAGGCGAGCAGGCCGATGGCCGGCAGGAACGAGCAGATCTGATACACCGCCTCGATGCCCAATCGATCGGCGAACGCCCCGAGCAGGGCCGCCGCGATGCCGCCGAGACCGAAGGTCAGGCCATAGAAGAAACCGCCCACCAGGCCGATGCGGCCGGGCAGCAGGTCCATCGCATAGACCAGAATGGCGGCGAAGGCGCTCGACATGATGAGATTGATCACCACTGTCAGCACGCCGGTCCAGAACAGGTCGGCATAGGGCAGCGCGACGGTGAACGGCAGGGCGCCGAGTATCGAAAACCAGATGATCTTGTTGCGGCCGATCCGGTCGCCCAGCATGCCGCCGCCCACCGCGCCGACGGCCGACGAGACAAGGAACAAAAACAGCATCACCTGCGACGTCTGTACGGAAACGCCGAATTTTCCCATCAGATAGAAGGTGTAGAACGAGGTGAAGCTGGCCGAATAGGCGTTCTTGGAGAACAGCAGCACGATCAGGATGGCGATGGCCGGCGCGACCACGGACAGCGGCAAGGGGCGCTGCTTGTCAGCACTGGATTCGAGCGAAAGCCCGGCCGCCGCCCGCGGCTTGGCGCGGGGCGCCGAGCGCCCGGCGATCCAGCTCATCAGCAGCATGGCGACCAGCGCCGCCACGGAAAACCATGCCAGGCTGGCCTGCCCGTTCGGTACGATGATGAAGGCGGCCAGCAACGGCCCGAGCGCGCCGCCGGTCTGTCCGCCGACCTGAAAAATCCCCTGTGCCATGCCGTGCTGCCCGCCGGAGGCATTCCGCGCGGTGCGCGTCGCCTCGGGATGGAAGATCGACGATCCGATCCCGACGCAGGCCGCCGCCAGCAGCAGCATGGCGTAGTTTCCGGCATGAGCCAGGCCGAGAAGCCCGATCAGGCTGAACCCCATGCCGGCCACCATCGAATAGGGCATAGGGTGCTTGTCGGTGTAGAGCCCGACCAAAGGCTGCAACAGCGAGGCCGACACCTGAAACGTCAGCGTCATCAGCCCGATCTGGCCGAAATCCAGCGCATAGGCGGTCTTGATGATCGGGTAGATCGCCGGGATCAACGACTGGATCATGTCGTTGAGCAGGTGGGTGACGCTCAGCACGATCAGCACGGGCATGACGGCACGTTGGGCGGTAATGGCCGGCGCATTCACGTTCATGGCACAATTCACTATGGCAAATGACGGGGACGAAAGGTGCGTGACGATCGGGCCGGCTACCCCGGATACAACCCCGCCAGCGCTTCGCGCAGCTCCTTCTTCTGCACCTTGGCCATGGCGTTGCGCGGCAATTCCTCGACGAACACCACGCGCTTGGGCTGCTTGAAGCGGGCCAGCCGGCCGTCGAGCGCCGCCAGTATCTGCGCCTCCGTTACCTCGGCGCCGGGCAGCGTCACCACGACGGCGGTCACCGCCTCGCCGAAATCGCGGTGCGGCAATCCGATCACCGCCGATTCGCGCACCCCCGGCAGGGCGTCGATCAGATCTTCCACTTCTTTCGGATAGACGTTGAAGCCGCCGGTGATGACGAGGTCCTTGCCGCGCCCAAGGATGTGGACATAGCCCGCCTCGTCGATGCGGCCGAGGTCACCGGTGATGAAGTGCCCGTCCGCCCGCAATTCGGCGGCGGTCTTCTCCGGCATGCGCCAATAGCCCTTGAAGACGTTCGGCCCCTTCACCTCGATCATGCCGATCGCGCCCGGCGCCAGCGGCGCGCCGCTGTCCGGGTCTGTGATGCGGATGTCCACGCCCGGCAGCGGCAGCCCGACCGCGCCCGGCACCCGCGGCCCGTCATAGGGATTGGAGGTGTTCATATTGGTCTCGGTCATGCCGTAGCGCTCCAATATGGCGTGGCCGGTGCGGGCTTCGAAATCGCGGTGGGTTTCCGCCAGCAGCGGCGCCGAGCCGGAGACGAACAGGCGCATATGGGCGGTCGCTTGCTCGCTCAGCCGCGGGTCCTGCAGCAGGCGGACATAGAAGGTCGGAACCCCCATCAGGCAGGTGGCGCGCGGCAGCGCCGCAAACACGGCATCAAGGTCGAAGCGCGGCAGGAACAGCAGCGATCCGCCGGCGAACAGCGTAACATTGGTCGCCACGAACAGGCCGTGGGTGTGGAAGATCGGCAAAGCGTGGATCAGCACGTCACGCGCGTCGAAGCGCCAGGCCTGCCGCAAGGCGAGGGCGTTGGAGAGGAGGTTGTGGTGCGTCAGCATCGCGCCCTTGGAGCGCCCGGTGGTGCCGGAGGTGTAGAGCAGCGCGGCAAGATCATCGCCCGCCCGCGGCACGGTGGCGAAGTCATCGGGCGCAGCGGCGGCGGCCTCAGCGAGCGTGCCGGCTCCGGCGGCATCGAGGTCCAGCATGCGGGCGCCGGCCGTGGCGGCGATCGGCTCCAGCTCGGCGCGCCGGCGCGGATCGCCGATGAAGAGCGCCGGTTCGGCATCGCCGAGGAAATAGTCGACCTCGGCGCCCGTATAGGCGGTGTTGAGCGGCAGGAACACCGCCCCGCAGCGCAGCGTGGCGAGATACAGCACCAGGGCCGCGACCGATTTCTCCACCTGCGCCGCGACCCGGTCGCCGGGCTTCACGCCCTGCGCGGTGAGCGCGTTCGCCATGCGGCCGGACCAGGCCAGCAAATCGGTGTAGCTGTAGCGCGTGCCCGCCCCGGTCTCGATCGCCAGCGCGTCCGGGCGGGTGATGGTGCGGGCGAGCTGGTCGAACAGATTGGCGGTCATGTCAGGCACTCGGCTGAAGGGCGGCGCGGGCCGCGACCATAGCGACCCTCCGCCGGTTTCGACAGCCGCCCAAAAGCTGCCCGGAACGCTATGAGGCCGCCCGCAGATTGCGGATCGGCCGGCCGGGGGCGATGGCCTGGCCGGCGGCGATGATGCCGCGGGCGTCGATGCCGAAATGGCGGTACAGCTCGGCGATGCTGCCGGTCTGGCCGAAATGCTCGACGCCGAGCGAGCGGGTGCGGTGTCCGCTCACCCCGCCGAGCCAGGCCAGCGTCGCCGGATGGCCGTCGATCACGGTGACGAGGCCGCAGCCGGCCGGAACATCGCCCATCAGCCGCTCGACATGGCTGCGGGCGTCCGCATGGCCCTGCTCGCGGGCGCGCTGGGCCGCGGTCCAGCCGGCATTGAGCCGATCCGCCGAGGTGACGGCGAGCAGGCCGATGTCGCGCCGGTCCTCCGCCATCAGCCCGACGGCCTCGATCGCCTCCGGCGCCACCGCGCCGGTATAGGCCACCATCAGCTCGGCATTGGGTCCGGGCCGGCGCAGCCAGTAGCCGCCCTGGATGATGGCATCGGAAAGCGCGGGGTCGAGCGCGCGCTGGGGCTGGTTGAGCGTGCGGGTCGACAGCCGCAGATAGACCGAACCGCCCACCGTGTCGCGCAGCCAGCTGGTCGGGTCGGGCGCAGCGTCGCCGGCGCGCTGCATATAGTCGAACGACCAGCGCAGGATCGCGGCCAGTTCGTCCACGAAGGCCGGCTCGAAGCTCGCCAGCCCGTCCTGCGCCATGCCGATCAGCGGGGTGGCGATCGACTGGTGCGCCCCGCCCTCCGGCGCCAGCGTCACGCCCGAGGGGGTGGCGGCGACGATGAAGCGGGCATCCTGGTAGCAGGCATAGTTCAGCGCATCGAGCCCGCGCTCGATGAAGGGATCGTACAGCGTGCCGACCGGCAGCAGCCGGGCGCCGAACAGCGCATGCGACAGCCCCAGTGCCGAGAGCATGATGAACAGGTTCATCTCGGCGATGCCGAGCTCCATATGCTGGCCCTTGGGCGAGAAGTCCCAGTTGAAGGTCGAGGGAATGCGCTCGCGGCGGAAAATGTCCGCCATTTCCTCGCGGGCGAACAGGCCGCGGCGATTGACCCAGCCGCCGAGATTGGTCGACACCGTGACGTCCGGCGAGGTGGTGACGATGCTGTCCGCCAGCGCGCTCTCGCTCTTGCCGATCTCGTGCAGCAGCAGCCCGAAGCCCTGCTGGGTCGACATCGCCGGCTGCATCGGCACTTTGAGCGTCGCCGGCACCGCAACGGCCGGGGCGCTGTAGCGCCGCCGCCCGCGCTGCGCGAACGGCACGGCGTCGAGGAAGCCCTGAAGCACGTCCTCCGGCAGGTCGAGGCCTTCGAACCGCTCCCATTCGTGGCCCGGCCGCACCTTCATGGCCGTGCGCAGGGTTTCGACCTGGGTCGGGGTCATCAGGCCGGCATGGTTGTCCTTGTGGCCGGCGAGCGGCAGGCCGAAGCCCTTGACGGTGTAGGCGATGAAGCACACCGGGCGGTCGTGGGTGCGGGCCGCCTCGAACGCGGCCAGCAGCGAGGGCAGATCGTGCCCGCCGAGATTGCCCATCAGCGCGGCGAGTTCTGCGTCGGAACGGCGGTCGATGAGCGCAGAGAGCGGCCCCTGGTCGCCGAGATCGTCGACAAGCCTCCGGCGCCAGGCCGCGCCGCCCTGGAAGGTGAGCGCGGAATAGAGCTGGTTCGGGCAGGAATCGATCCAGTCGCGCAGCCGCGTCCCGCCCGGCTCGGCAAAGGCCGCCTGTTGCAGCGCGCCGTGCTTGAGAATGACCACGTCCCAGCCGAAATTGCGGAACATCGCCTCGAACTTCTCCCACAGCCCCTCGCGGACCACGGCGTCGAGGCTCTGGCGGTTGTAGTCGACCACCCACCAGGTGTTGCGCAGGCCGTGCTTCCAGCCCTCCAGCAGCGCCTCGAAGATGTTGCCCTCGTCCATCTCGGCGTCGCCGACCAGCGCGATCATCTTGCCGTCCGGCCGATCGCCGGCGAGGCCCTTGGCGCGGACATAGTCCTGCACCAGCGAGGCGAACAAAGTCTGCGCCACGCCGAGCCCGACCGAGCCGGTGGAGAAGTCGACGTCGTCCACGTCCTTGGTGCGCGAGGGATAGGACTGCGCGCCGCCGAAGCCGCGGAAATTCTTCAGCTTCTCCAACGTCTGCTGGCCGAGCAGATACTGGATGGCGTGGAAGATCGGGCTGGCATGCGGCTTCACCGCCACCCGGTCCTCCGGCCGCAGCGCGCCGAGATAGAGCGCCGTCATGATAGTGGCGAGCGAGGCGGACGAGGCCTGGTGGCCGCCCACCTTCAGCCCGTCGGCGCTGGCGCGCAGATGGTTGGCGTTGTGGATGGTCCAGGTCGACAGCCACAGCGCCTTGCGCTCGAAGGCGCGCAGCGCGTCGAGGCGGGCGGATGCGGCGTGAATGGTCGAGGGTGCGGAAGCGGGCATGGCGGCGGTTCCTGTTCGCCGGGCGATTTTATGCCACGTCCGCTGGTGAAGGCGACCAAACTTCGGAGGTAACACTGGCCGAGCCTGGCGGAATCGGCCAAGATCGATGGTCCGATGCGCCGTTTCCGCCAATTGGCCGTGCGGGATGCGCCGGCCCGGCCGATCTTCTTTCTCGGGAAGCGTGTGAGCCTGATTCATAACGAACGGACCAAGCTGTCCGCCACCTACCTCAATGGGGTCGCCATCGCCGTGCTCGCGGTGGGTGGCCTGGGGCCGCTCATCACCCGGCCCTCGGCATTGCCGCCATCAGTGTGGTTTGCTTCTGCGGCAGCGCGGCACTACATTTCCTTGCGCGTCGCCTTCTCGGAACCTTGAGGCCATGAGCACCGCGGACTTCCTCATGCTGATGATCATGCCGGTCGGCGCGCTCGCCGTCGGCGGCCTGGTCTATTGGGTGGCATCGCACGACCGAGAAACCAGCCGGATCCGGCCGGGCGAATAGCCGCTGCGCCGGGCCGTGGAAGCGCGAGCCCAGTCACCGCACAATGCGCAGCTTCGACGCCATCGATCGCCGCATCCTCGCTGAGCTCCAGCGCGACGGCCGCATCACCACGGCGGACCTCGCCGCGCGGGTCGGTCTGTCGGCGTCACCCTGCGCGCGGCGGGTGCGGCTGATGGAGGAGGCCGGCATCATCACCGGCTATGTCGCGCTGGTCGACGCCGCCAAGGCCGGCCTGCCGATCAGCGTGTTCGCCTCGGTCAAGCTGGAGCGGCAGCGCGAGGAATATCTCGACCGCTTCAATCAGGCCATCGCCCGCTGGCCGGAGGTGGTGGACTGCTATCTGATGACCGGGCCGCGCGACTATCTGCTGCGCATCGTGGTGAGCGACCTTGCCGCCTATGACCGTTTCCTGAAAGAAAAACTCACCCGGCTCGACGGCGTCGCCTCGATCGAATCGAGCTTCGCGCTCGGCGAGGTCAAGCGCTCTCACATGGTGCCGGTCGCCGGGCCGTGAGCGTGGCGGCGGCTCAGCGCCACGCTGCCGAGCAGCAGGCCGCCGAGCACCAAGGCTAGCCCCGCGGCATGGTAGGCGTGCAGGCTCTCGCCCAGCAGCGCCACGGCGAGGCCGGCGCCGAACACCGGCATGAGCTGGAGGAACTGGCCGGACCGGGTCGGCCCCAGAATGGCGACGCCGCGGGCCCACAACACGAAGCCGAGCGTCGGCAGGCTGGCCACATAAAGCACCGCCAGCGCGGCTGAGCCGGCATCCCCGATGCCCGGTCCGGCGGCCATCTCCCACACCGCGAACGGCGCCAGCGCGGCGAGGCCGAACGGAATGCTGACGGTGAGCGCGGCGGCGGCCGACAGCGCGGTGGGGAAGCGCTTCAGCAGCACGGCGTAGAGCGCGAAGGCGCAGATGCCGAGGAACAGCACCAGATCGCCCGGATTGAGCGCCAGTCCAGTGAGGCTGCCGAGGTCGCCGCGCAGCACGATGAACGCGACGCCGGCGCTGGAGACGGCCAGCGACAGCCGCTGACGCCGGCTGGTCCGCTCGCGCAGCACCAGCCAGCCGAGCAGCCCGACCACGATGGGGGCGGAGGCGCCGATCAGCGAGCCGTTGACCAGGCTGGTATGGGCGAGGCCGGCATAGATCAGCACGGTAAAGACGGCGATGTTCAGCACGCCGGTGCCGAGCCATAGCGGCCAGCGGCGGGCAATCTCCTGCCGCTGCGCGCGGATTTCCCGAAAGGTGAAGGGCAGCAGCAGGAGGAAGGCAAGGCCCCAGCGGGCCGCCGAAAGCGTGGCCGGGGGCAAAGTGTCGACCATCAGCCGGCCGGTGAGGAAATTGCCGGACCACACCAGCGCGGCGCCGGTGAGCATCAGTGCCGCAAGGGCCGACGGCCTCAGGCCGCGCCGGGCCGGGCGATCCGATACCAGGGGATTCAACGTGTCTGCGATGTACGCCATGACGCTGCCTCCGGGTTTGCCTGCAGGAGAGTGCCGATAAAGGTCAGTGTAGTTGACCTATCACGGCATGTCCTTGCGTTGTTGGCCGGGGCAAAGGCGCGCTGTGGCAGAATCTGCCGCTCAGCGGCGCTTTTTCGCGTTCGGTGCGGCGCTGCCGGTTTTTTCGGCAGCCTCCTCGTCGGCACGCACGCTCGGCCGCAAATGGTCCAGCGGCAAGCGGCGGCTCTCCTTCACCCGTTTCAGCGCCAGCGAGGAGCGCACGCCGCGTACCCCCGGCAGGCCCATCAGCACCTGGTGGGCGAAGTGGGAGAAGCCTTGCAGGTCCTCGCAGACGACTTGCAGCAGATAGTCGCTGTCGCCGGTGACGCTGTCGCAGGACACCACCTGCGGCAGCGCCAGCACAGCGGCCTCGAAGTCGCGCGCCGCCTCCTCCACCTGGCGCTCCAGGTGCACATGGATGAAGGCGAACACGCCGAGCCCCAGCCGCCGGGCATCGAGCCGGGCCTGGTAGGCGGCGATCAGCCCTTCCTCCTCCAGCCGCTTGGTGCGGCGCAGGCAGGGCGAGGGCGACAGGCCGATCCGTTCCGAAAGTTCGGCATTGGTCAGCCGTCCGTCCTCCTGCAATTCCCGCAGGATGCGCAGATCGAACTGGTCGAGCTCAGGCTCCCGCATGATCTGCTTCCCTATAACGGAAATGCGACAGGATCGTTCGCCTTCGCTCAGTCTGACGGCAGAACCCGCCGAGGTTCAATTGGCCTTTGGACGCAGTGACCCCGCAGCGCAGCATCAACATGTCGTGGATCATGACGCTCCAGCCACTTGAACTTGTGGTTGGCGGGCGTCACCCTGTTGCGTATGAAATTCACCCGCCTGCGCCTCACCGGCTTCAAGACCTTCGTCGAGCCGACCGACATGCTGATCGAGCCCGGTCTCACCGGCATCGTCGGCCCGAACGGCTGCGGCAAGTCGAACCTGGTCGAGGCGATGCGCTGGGTGATGGGGGAGAGCTCCTACAAGGCGATGCGCGCCGAGGGGATGGATGACGTCATCTTCGCCGGCACCAACAACCGCCCGGCCCGCAACAGCGCCGAGGTGGTGCTGTTCCTCGACAATGCCGAGCGCTCGGCGCCCGCGCTGTTCAATGATTCCGACCGGCTGGAGGTGTCCCGCCGCATCGAGCGCGAGGCCGGCTCGGCCTATCGCATCAATGGCCGCGAGGTGCGCGCCCGCGACGTGCAAATCCTGTTCGCCGACGCTTCCTCCGGCGCCCGCTCGCCGGCCATGGTGCGCCAGGGCCAGATCGGCGAACTGGTCGGCGCCAAGCCGTCCGCCCGGCGCCGCATATTGGAGGAGGCGGCGG
Source organism: Xanthobacteraceae bacterium (assembly GCA_041287585.1). Taxonomy (GTDB): domain Bacteria; phylum Pseudomonadota; class Alphaproteobacteria; order Rhizobiales; family Xanthobacteraceae; genus Ancylobacter. The sequence continues at coordinate 1,992 of JBGGNI010000070.1, read as the reverse complement.
GCGTCGCCGGGCTGCATGCGCGCCGCCACGAGGCCGAAATGCGGCTGCGCGCCGCCGAGTCCAATCTGCTGCGGCTCGACGACGTCATCGGCCAGCTCGGCACCCAGCTCGACGCGCTGCGCCGGCAGTCGCGCCAGGCCGGGCGCTACCGCCTGCTCTCCACCGAGATACGCCGGCTTGAGGCGACCCGGCTTTGGCTGCGCTGGCTGGAGGCGAGTGCGGCGATAGGCGAGGCCGAGCGTGCGCTCGACCTCTCGGTCCGCGCGGTCGCCGAACGCACCCTCCATCAAGGCGAGGCCGCCCGCCGGGCTGCGGTGGCGGCGCATGTGCTGCCGCCGCTGCGCGAGGCCGCCGCCGCCGCCGGTGCCGCCTTGCAGCGCCTGACCCTGGCCGGCGGCGAACTCGACCGCGAGGAAGCCCGCGCGGCCGCCCGCCGCACCGAGCTCGACCGCCGCCTGGCGCAGCTCGCCGGCGACATGGAGCGCGAGCGGGCGCTGGCGCTGGACGCCGCCGGGGTGTTGGCGCGACTCACGGACGAGGCCGCCGCGCTGGAGGCGGCGCAGGCCGGTGCCGGCGACGAGGAACATGCCGCCGCAGCCGTGCGCGATGAGGCCGCCCGCGCCGTGGGCGAGTCGGAGGCGGCCTTCGCTCAGGCCACCGCCCGCCATGCCGAGCGCGCCGCCCAGCGCGGGACGCTGGAGCGCAGCCGGCGCGAGGCCACTGACCGCCTCGCCCGGCTCGACCGCGATCTGGCGGCGCTCACCGCCCAGTATGAAGCGCTGCGCCGCGACGACGCCGGCACCGTGCTCGGCCAGCGCCGGGCCGCGGCGGAGACCGCGGTTGCCGCGCTCGCGGCCACCGAGGCCGCCGGGCTGGAAGCGGAGGCGGCCCATGCCAGCGCCCGCGCCGCGCTGGAGCAGGCCTGCCGCCCGCTGGGCGAGTCGGAAAAGCGCTTGCAGCGGATCGATGCCGAGGCGCGCGCGCTGATCAAGCTGCTCGATGTCGGCAGTGCGCGCCGCTGGCCGCCGGTGCTCGATGCGCTGCGCGTCGCCCGCGGTTATGAGGCCGCGCTGGGTGCGGCACTGGGCGACGATCTCGACGCCCCGGCGGATGCCGCCGCGCCGGCGCATTGGGCCGGCAGTGCGACGTCGCTCGACGATCCGCCGCTGCCCGAGGGGGCTGCCGCGCTCGGCGGCTTCATCGAGGCAACGCCGGCGGCGCAGGCCGCGCTTGGCCGCCGCCTCGCCCAGATCGGCTTGGTCGAGCGGGCCGAGGGCGGCCGGCTTGCCGCCCGGCTTCGGCCCGGCCAGCGCCTGGTCTCGCGCCAGGGCGACATCTGGCGCTGGGACGGCTTCACCGCCGCCGCCGAGGCGCCGACCGCGGCCGCCCGCCGGCTCTCCGAGCGCAACCGGCTGGCCGATATCGAGGCGGAGCTGCTGGATGCCCGCGCCGCCGTGGCCCGGCTGCGCGCCGATGTCGAGGCAGCCGATGCCGCCTTGCGTGCCGCCGGCAGCCGGGAGAACGCCGCCCGCGAGGCCCGCCGCAGCGCGGCGAGGGCCGAGGAAGCCACCCGCGAGCAGCTCGCCCGCGCCGAGCGCGCCGGTGCCGAACAGGCTGCCCGGCTCGCCGCGCTGACGGAGAGCCGCACCCGGTTCGAGGGCGAGCGCAGGTCTGCGGCGGAGGCGGCGGACGCGGCGGAGCGCGCCTTCGCCGAACTGCCGGCCAGCGCCGGGTTGGAGGCCGTGCTCGCCGAAGTGCGGGCCGAGCTTGCGCAGCATCGCGCCGCGTTGGCCGAGGCGCGCGCGAGCGCCGACGCCTTGACCCGCGAGCGGGCGCAGCGGCAGCGGCGGCTGGAGGCGATCGGCGAGGAGCGCGGCGCCTGGGGCACCCGCGCCGGCGGCACCGGCGAGCGGCTCGCAGCGCTGGAGGCGCGCCGCACCGAGGCCGCCACCGAGCGCGCGGCGCTGGATGAGGCCCCCGCCGCCTTCGCCG
>JBGGNI010000069.1:0-7014 GCA_041287585.1 Xanthobacteraceae bacterium | reverse complement strand
CCGCGCGCCCGCAACTATGACGGCTACCCGATCCTGCCGCCCGAGCGGATGCCCAAGGTGCATGTGCGCATCGTCGAAAGCGGTGCTCCCATGGGCGGCATTGGCGAGCCCGGCCTTCCCGGCGTGCCGCCCGCCGTGGTGAACGCCGCTTCGGTCCTGACCGGCCAGAGAATCCGCAGCCTGCCGCTCTCGCGCAGCAATCTGACGGACATGGCGGGCTAACGACCTCCACCTTTCGGTGCCACAGCCCCGCAGCCCGGCACCGGGAGCAGCCGCCCCCCACCGCGACGAGGTGGCGGCTGCAGCGTTTTCGGGGTCGGTTAGGGGTCGCCCGCAACCGCTCTGAACCTGACGAAGAAAAGCCCGCCGGATCAGCGATCCGGCGGGCTTTTCATTCGGCTCATGAGCGGGTCAACAGGCACGCCGTCAGGACGCAACGAGAGCGGCCCGCTGAGCCGTCTTCGCGGCGAGCCAGGCGGCGATCACCAGCAGCACGGCGGCGGCCCCGAATGTCGCCTGATAGCCGCTGGCATCGAACAGCACACCGCCGACCGTTGCGCCGATGGTGATGGCGAGCTGGACCACCGCGACCATCAGCCCGCCGCCGGCTTCCGCGTCGCGCGGCATGGTGCGCGACAGCCAGGTCCACCAGCCGACCGGCGCCGAGGTCGCAAGCAGGCCCCACACGCCCAGCAGGGCCGCGGTCATCAGCAGGGACGCGCCGAAGCCGATCAGCGCCGCCGCGATCACCGCCATGATGGCAGGGATGACGATAAGGGTGCGGTAAAGATCGTTCCTCACGAAGCGTTCGATCAACAGGGTGCCGATGAAGCCGGTCACACCGATCAGCAGCAGGATGAGCGACAGCGCGGTCAGATCGACCCGCGTCACCGTCTCAAGGAAGGGGCGCAGATAGGTGAACAGCGCGAACTGGCCCATGAAGAACACGCTGACGGCCGCCATGCCCAGGCACACCACCGGCCGGCGAAACAGGTAGAACACATGAACGGAGGTGGCGCGCGCCTCGGTCTTCATCGAGGGCAGGCTGATGAATTGCCAGACGAAGACCGCCACGGCGACCGGGACAACGCAGAGAAAGGCGCCGCGCCAGCCGATGATCCCGCCAAGAAAGCTGCCCAGCGGAGCCGCGACCACGGTAGCCAGGGCATTTCCGCCATTGAGAATGGCGAGCGCCCTCGGCACCTGTTGTGCCGGCACCAGCCGCATCGCGGTCGCTGCCGACAGGGACCAGAAGCCACCGATGACGATGCCGATCAGCGCACGCCCGATCATGAACACCGTATAGCTCGGCGCCGTCGCCACGATCGCGCCCGAGGCGATCATCAGGCCCGTCAGCGCGAGCAGCAGGATCCTGCGGTCGAGACGGCCGGCGATGGCGGTGATGAACAGGCTCGTGAGCACCGCGAACGCGCCGGACACCGAGATGGCCTGCCCGGCCTGCCCTTCGCTGATGTGCAGCTCGTTGGCAATTGGCGTCAGCAGGCTGACCGGCATGAACTCGGAGGCGATGAGCGTGAAGACGCAGAGGGAGAGCGCAAAGACGCCGCCCCAATTCGCGGCAGGGGAGGCTGTGGCCTCCGCCATGCCCTCGGCGACAGGCGTATCGTGAGTCAGCATAATGATTCCAGTGAAAGGGCGCGCGCCGGTCGCCACGCAGCGACGCCGGCACCGTCCGGGACGGCTCCCGCCGGGCTGTCGCCCATCCCGCACGGCGGGAGGCGTGCGGCGGTGCAGGGTGGATCGAGGCTAGAGGGCAGCTTGCCCTGCGACTACCGGCCGGAGCGCGCATGGCGTGATGAGGGAGCCTCATCAATCGGGGGCCGCGCCCCCCGAGCCTCGCATACGCGACTTTCATTGATGAGCGCCCTTCATGAGAGCTAGCGCGCGGCGGCTCTACCCCTGCCGGGTTGCCCGTCCTAGTTCAGGCGTGGACATCCCGGCGCCGCGCGTCAGCGGTGCGGCAGCCACGCACAGGAGAAGCCCATGAAGACCGTTGGCTATGCGGCGCGCTCGGAGACGACCCCGCTCCGTCCCTATGATTTCGAGCGCCGTGAGCTGCGGCCGAACGACGTCGCGATGGAAGTTCTGTTCTGCGGGGTCTGCCATTCGGACCTGCATCAGGCACGCAATGACTGGGGCTGGAGCCGCTACCCGCTGGTGCCCGGCCACGAGATCATCGGCCGCGTGACCGCCGTCGGGAACGATGTCAAGCATTACGCGGTCGGCGACCATGTGGCGGTCGGCTGCCTCGTCGATTCCTGCCAGAGCTGCGATCAGTGCCGGAAGGGTCTCGAGCAACTCTGCCGCAAGGGGCCGGTCCAGACCTATAGCGACACGGACCGCTTTTCCTGCGAGCCGACCGCGCTGACCCAGGGCGGCTATTCCAAGCACCTCGTAACGCGCGAGGAGTTTGTGCTGCGCGTGCCGGAAGGGTTGGACCTTTCCAAGGCCGCCCCGCTGCTCTGCGCCGGCATCACCACCTATTCGCCGCTGCGCACCTGGAATGTCGGGCCAGGCAGCCGCGTCGGCGTGGTCGGCCTCGGCGGGCTCGGCCATATGGCGGTGAAGCTCGCCACCGCGATGGGCGCCGATGTCACCGTGCTGAGCCGCAACCGGGACAAGGAAGCCGACGCGCTGGCGCTGGGCGCCGAGCGTCTGCTGGTGTCCAGCGACACGGAAGCGATGGCGGAGGCGGCGAGCAGCTTCGACCTCATCATCGACACCGTGCCCGTCAAGCACGATCTCAACCCCTATCTGCCGCTGCTGGATGTGGACGCGACGCTGGTGATCGTCGGCCAGATCGGCCCGCTGGCCGAGCCGAGCACCGTACCGCTGCTGCTCGGCCGGCGCCGCATCGCCGGCTCACCCATTGGCGGCATGGCGCAAACGCAGGAAATGCTGAACTTTTGCGCGAAAGTCGGCGTTCTCCCCGATGTCGAGATGATCCGTATCCAGGACATCAACGCGGCGTTCGAGCGGTTGGAAAAGGCCGATGTACGCTATCGTTTCGTCATCGACATGGCCTCGCTTCCCCTTGCTGAGGCGGCCTGAGACCCGTTTCCCGCCCACCGGCGACCCTTCGCCGGCGGTTCCTTTGCCTGAGGTGTGCCCGTGAAGCCCCATGTCATCTGCCTTATGGAAACCTCGCTCGACGGGCGCCTGCACCCGAGCCGCTTCACGGCCAGCCCGCAGGGTGGCCGTGCCGATTGGGGCCGGCTCTATGAGCAGGTCCACGGCACACTGAAGGCCGATGCCTGGCTGGTCGGCCGCGTCACCATGGCCGAGATGGCCAAGGGCGTGCCGCATCCGCCAGCGACGGTCGGCGCGGTCGCGCGCCCGCTCCATGTCGCGACGCGGGCGGCGGGCTACGCCATCGCGCTCGATCCTTCCGGCAAGGTGCACTTCAAGGGATCAAGCGTCGGCGGCGACCACGCCATCGCCCTGCTCGGTCGGGATGTGCCGGACAGCCACCTCGCCGAGCTTGCGGCCGATGGCGTCTCCTACATCGTCGCCGAGGGCGCCGAGATCGACCTTGCGGCGACGCTGGAGATTCTGGCGCGTGAGTTCGGCATCCAGCGCCTTGCGGTGGAGGGCGGCGCGCGCGCCAATGGCGCCTTCTTCGCCGCCGGTCTCGTCGATGAGTTCAGCGTGCTCATCGCCCCCGCGCTCGACGCCCGGCCGGGCAGCGAGGCCATCGTCGACGCGGGCCCCGACGGGCTCGCCGGCAAGGTCACCCTGTCGCTCCTCGCCGCTGAAACGCTCGATCACGGCGTGGTCCATCTTCGCTACGCGGTGAAACCCGCCTAAAGCAGTCTTGAAGCAGTCTTGGCGAACACGACTTCACCGAGACTGCTTTAGGGCTTTGTTTTTACGCATTTTCTTTATGCGAACCGAAATCCACGTCGCTCGAAAATGCTCTAGCATCTCCTAATGACCCCTGCCTGCGACATCGCCATCATCGGGGCCGGCGCCGCCGGCATCGGCGCCGCCCGGCGGCTGGCCGGTCGCGACCTGTCGGTTGTCGTGCTGGAGGCACTGCCGCGCCTTGGCGGGCGCGCCTGGACCGCGATGACGCGCGGCCTGTCCCTCGATCTTGGTTGCGGCTGGCTGCATTCGGCCGACCGCAACCCGTGGGCGCAGATCGCGGAGGCCGCCGGCTTCGTCCTGGATCGCCGGCGCAGTGCCTGGGATCAGCAGTTCGGCGATCTCGGGGCTGCCCCGGCGGACTGGGAAGCGGCCGGCGCGGCGTTCGACACCTGGAGCCGAAGCCTCGTCGATGAACCTCCGGCCAGCGACCGGGCCTTTGACGCGGTGAAGCGCGGCGAGCGATGGCTCGCCTATCTCCAGGCCTTGAGCGGCTATATCAGCGGCGACGAACTGGAGCGCATATCGGCCGCCGATTATGCCGCTTATGATAGCGCCTCGACCGATCTCAACTGGCGTCTGCCGGCTGGCTACGGCACGCTGATCACCTCCCGCTTCCCTGCCGATGTGGCGCTGCATCTGGCAACGCCGGTGCAGCGGATCGACGTCGACGGGCCCGTCGTCGAACTCGTCACCCCGCGCGGCACGCTGCGCTGCCGGGCGGCGATCATCACCGTCTCCACTCACGTGCTTGCCGGTACGGCGATCCGCTGGCCGGCCGCGCTCGGTCCCTGGCGCGAGGCGGCGGCGCATCTGCCGCTCGGCTGCAACGAGAAGCTGTTTCTGGAGATCGTCGGTCCTTCGCCCTTCGAGGCGGAGACCCATGTCCATGGCGATCTCCATGACCCGGCCTCCGGTACCTATTACATCCGTCCCTTCGACCGGCCCGTCATCGAATGCTTCGTCGGCGGCGCCGGCGCCCGCAGCGCCCTTGCGGCGGGAACGGACGCTGCCTTCGGCCATGCCACCGACCAGCTCGTTGCCCTCTTCGGCGGGAATGTGCGCCGCGCTCTGCGACCGGCTCTCGCCTCCGCCTGGGGCGCGACGCCCACGATCGGCGGCGGCTACAGCCATGCCTTGCCCGGCCACCGCGCCGCACGCGACCAGATCGCCCGTCCCTTCGAGGAGCGACTGTTTTTCGCCGGCGAGGCCACGCATCCCACGGATTTTTCGACCGCACATGGCGCGCTGCTTAGTGGGATTCGCGCCGCAGACGAGGCGGCAGAAGCCCTCAGTGGTAAGCGGCAATAGATACCGGCCAGCGCAAATGCTGCCGAAACCGCCCTTCCCATAGGGCTTCGCCGGCCTCGCGCAATAACGATAAGTTGATAGTGGGATTGATGAATTTCCCACATAGCGCCATGCGAGAGAGTCTGGCTAATCCCTCCTCATCCTTCTGCGTAAGCTTCAGCCTCCTAAGGCCTGCGTTGGCGCCCGCCACCGTCCGGCCTCGACGATAGCGAACCTTGCCGGAGACAGGATGGCCTCTCGATTCCTCGCTGTACTTGCCTGCTCAACTCTCGCCCTTTCGGGGCTCGCCCCTCCGGCCGGCGCACAGGACGCGGCGACCGGAGAACGCCTGTTTCGCACCCGCTGCGCCTCCTGCCATTCCCTTGAGCCGGGACAGAACCGCATCGGCCCCAGCCTGAACGGCGTCATCGGACGGAAGGCAGGAAGTGTCGAGGGCGCCCGCTATTCGGCCGGCCTGCGCGACCTCGGCATCACCTGGGATGCAGCGCAAATCGACACCTTCCTCGCCAATCCACGCGCCATGGTGAAGGGAAGCACCATGACCATCTCCGTGACCAACGCGGCGGATCGCGCGGCGATCACCGCCTATCTGCAGAGCCAGCCGTCAAGCAACTGACCGGGCAATCCGAGCTGATCCGCCGCGCGCCGCGCCGCGCGCGCATCATCCACCCCGTCCGCCTTGTGTCCGGCGGGGGCGCGACATTGAAAACAAGGAGTTCGCTTGTGAAGAGTTTTGCTGCCAGCCTCGCCCTGTCCGCGCTTACCACCACCGCGGTCGCCGCCGAAGAGACGCGCCGCACCCGCGTTGCGCCGGAGGCCGTCTATCAGGTCGCGCCGGGTCTGGGACAGTTCACGGATGGCGTCCTGTTTGGCGAGGTCTGGGTGCGCGATGCCCTCAAGCCGCGTGACCGCAGCCTTGTCACGCTGGCCGCGTTGATCGCGACCGGCAAGACTGCCGAGGTCGGGACTCATACCGCCCGCGCGCTCGATACAGGGGTAACGCCGGTCGAGATCGGCGAGGTCATTACCCATCTCGCCTTCTACAGCGGCTGGCCGAATGCGCTCTCGGCAGTCACCGAGGTGCAGCGGGTGTATGTCGATCGCGGCATCGGCCCGGTGGACCCGAGCGATGCCGCCCGGATCGAACTGGACGCGGCCGCCGAAGCCGCCCGCTCCGCCACCGTCACCACCACGGTTGGGCCGACCGCGCCCGAACTGGCCGATCTGACCAACAGGGTTCTGTTCGGCGATCTCTGGCGGCGTTCGGAGCTCACGGCCCGTGACCGCAGCCTCATTACCATCACGGCGCTGATTGCCATCGGCCAGCCGGAGCAACTGCCCTTCCATGCCAACCGGGCGATGGACAGCGGGCTGACGCGCGACGAGGTTGCGGAAACACTCGCGCATCTTGGCTTCTATGCCGGCTGGCCGCGCGCCTTTTCGGCGGTTCCGGTGTTGCAGCGCGTATTCGACAGCCGGGCCGGAACGCCGGCTCAAGCTGCCGCGCCGGCCCCCGGTGCGTCTGCCGCAGCCGCTGGGGAGCTTAAGATCGTGCACGCCAAGGATGCGCCATCGGTACCGGGGCCGGACGCCTACTTCACCGGTAGCGTCCGCGTCTCCGGCAATTTCAAGGGCGACACCCCTTCGCGCGTCAACGGCGCAACGGTGAATTTTGCACCGGGCGCCCGCACGGCCTGGCACACGCATCCGCTGGGCCAGACCCTGTTCATCATTTCCGGGCGCGGCTGGGTGCAGAAGGAAGGCGGACCGGTGGAGGAGGTGGTGCCCGGCGATCTGGTCTGGATTCCGCCGAATGTG
>JBGGNI010000068.1:0-36522 GCA_041287585.1 Xanthobacteraceae bacterium | reverse complement strand
CCCGCTGGTGACCGGCGCCACCCCGATCCTCGGCGTCGATGTGTGGGAGCACTCCTACTACATCGACTACCGCAACCGCCGCCCCGACTATCTCAAGGCGTTCGTCGAGAACCTGGTGAACTGGGACTACGTGGCGGAGCTTTACGCCAAGGCGGTGTGAGCCGGCGCGGTTCGGCATTGGCGCGGTGCGCGGCGGCCTTCTTTCCCCTCTCCCGCGTGCGGGGAGGGACGGGGTGGGGGCCGCCGGGCGTGGGGCGCCATCGGGTCCATGGGCGGGTGCGTGGGCCGGCGTTGGCGCTGTTCCCCCTCCCAACCCTCCCACGCACGCGGGAGAGGGCTAAAAGGCGTGGTTTTTCAACGAAGTGCGGCGCCGTGTGTCCTTCTTCTCCCTCTCCCGCGTGCGTGGGAGGGACGGGGTGGGGGCCGCCGGGCGTGGGGCGCCATCGGGTCTGGGCGGATGCGTGGGCTGGCGTTGGCGCTGTTCCCCCTCCCAACCCTCCCCCGCACGCGGGAGAGGGCTAAAAGTGCGCTCGCGGCAGCTTGGGCGTCTCAGCCGTTGCGCGGGCCGGCGGGACGCGGGGCCGGGGGCCAGCCGGGGGCGCAGTAATCGTTCCAGAAATTATACTGGTACGTGCTGCGCCACTGGTACAGCCAGTTCTCGCACACCGCCTTGCTGGCGAAGCAGCCGGCCGCGGTGCGGGTCTGGATCTGCTCCTGGAACGTGCCCCATTGCCGCTGGCCGGTGAAATGGCCGTACCACAGCCGCGCCGGCGGCGTGGTGCGGGCCATGGCGGCGCAGTCGCCGCCCGGAAAGGTGCCGGTAAACTCGAAGGCGGCCGCCGGCGTCGCGGCCAGCAGGCCGGCGGCGAGCGCGGCGCCGGCCATGTGCGTGGTTTTCATTTTTCCCTCCCTGGTTTCGGCACGGAGATCGTTTCGCACGTCTCCGTCGGATTGCGGCCCGTCTCCGAGTCTGCACCGTCATTCCCCGGCTTGTCCGGGGAACCCATCGGCGTGGAGCCCGGCTGGTCCATGGATGGCCCGGACAAGCCGGGCCATGACGAGGAATGTTTGCTTGCCGATCCCTCAGATCCAGCGCAAGGCGCGGAACAGCGTGACCAGCCCGGCACCGATCAGCCCGACGCACAGGGAAACGAGCCAGAAGCCGCTGGGGTCCTCCGCCGCCGGAATGCCGCCCACATTCATCCCGAGCAGGCCGGTGAGCAAGGTGAGCGGGGCGAACACCACGGTCACGACCGCGAGAACGAGCATGGAATGGTTCATCTGCTCGGCCCGGCGCTCCACCATCTGGTCGTGGATGACCGCCGCGCGGTCGCGGACCGAATCGAGCTCCTCGGCGAAGCGGGTCACCCGGTCGGCGGCCTCGCGCAGGCGGTTGCGGTCGCGCGGCGACAGCCAGTCGGCATCCTCCAGCGAGAAATGGTTCAGCGCCTCGCGTTGCGGCGCGATGTAGCGGCGCAGCAGGATGGCGAGCCGGCGCACCTCGGCGATCTTCGGGCTGAGGCTGCCCAGCGTCGAGGTGAGGACGAGGTCCTCCAGCTCGTCGGCCTGTTCGGCCAGCGCGGTGATCACCGTGTCCATGCGGTCGACCAGGCGCATGGAGATGTCGGCGACGAACTCGCCCGGCGTGCGCGGGCAGCGCCCCCGTGCCACCGCGTCCTGAAAATCGCCGAGCGCGGAAAGCTGGCGCTTGCGCAAGGTGATGATGCGGCTGGGCTCCACCCAGATGCGCAAGGCGTGCATCTCGTCCGGCAGCGAATAGGGCATGAGGTTGATGCCGCGCAGATTGAGCAGCGCACCCTCGTCGAACAATACGCAGCGTGGCCGGGTTTCTTCCGCCACCAGCGAATCGGCGACCGAGCGGTCGATGCCGGCCTCGTCGAGCAGCCAGGGCTGCGGGCGATTCTCGAACAGTTGAAGATGGATCCACAGGAAGCCGCCCGGCGGCACCGCGCCGGCGCGGATCGCCTCCCAGCCGATGCGCTGCGCGCCGCCGCGCCCGTCGAACGCCCAGGCCGCCACCAGGCCGTCATCGTCGTAATCCGCCACGTCGGCCTCCGTCCGTTCTGCCGTTGCATGCGCACAATTCGATGAGCGGCGTGCGACAGCGCTCAGCCGGGCTCGAAGCGTTCGATGCCGGCGGTGTCGAGCCGGGCCAGCGCGTCGGCGAGCCTGACGCCGCCGACCGCAAGCTCCGGCGCCAGCTCGACCAGCGGCACAAGCGCGAAGGCGCGCTCCATCATGCGCGGGTGCGGAATTTCGAGGTCGGGCTCGGCCACGGTGTCCGCGCCGAACAGCAATATGTCGATGTCGATGGTGCGCGGGCCGAAGCGCACCTCGCGCGAACGGTCGCGGCCGAAGGCGTGCTCGACGCCGAGCAGCATGTTGAGCAGCTCGCGCGCCGACAGCTCGGTTTCCACCGCCACGACGAGGTTGAGGTACGGCCCCTGCGGCACCGGGCCCCAGGGCGGGGTCTCGTACAGCGAGGAACGGCCGACGATGGTGAGGCCGATGCGGGCGATGAGCCCGACCGCCTTCGCCATGGTGCCGGCACGGTCGCCCAGATTGGAGCCGAGGCACAGATAGGCGATGCGGCGCTCCACCGCGCGCGGCCGGCGCACGAAGAATTCAGGCGGCACGGACAATGGCCTCCGTGACCCGCGCCGCCTGCACATGGGCGGCGACGTCGTGCACGCGGATGATGGCGCAGCCGGCCAGGATGCCGATGACATTGGAGGCGATGGTGCCCGGCAGCCGCTGCGCCGGCTCCGCCACCACCACCTTGCCGATGAGCGATTTGCGCGAGGTGCCGAGCAGCAGCGGGAAGCCGAGTTCGCCCAGCCGGCGCAGCGAGGCCAGCGCGGTGAGGTTCTGCTCGAAGGTCTTGCCGAAGCCGATGCCGGGATCGAGCGCGATGCGCTCGCCTTTGATGCCGGCGCGGCCCGCCACCTCCAGCGCCCGGCCGAAGAAGCTCCGCATGTCCTCGACAATGTCGAGCGCGGGATCGACGCTCGTGCGGTTGTGCATGATGACGACGCCCGCCCCGTGCGCGGCGGCGACCCGCGCCATGTCGGGGTCGCCGAGCAGGCCCCAGATGTCGTTGACGATGGCCGCGCCGCGCTGGAGCGCCGCCTCGGCGACGCGGGCCTTCTGGGTGTCGATCGAGATCGGTAGCCCGATCGTGCCGGCGAGCGCCTCCAGCACCGGCAGCACGCGGGCGAGTTCGTCCTCCGCCGGCACCGGGGTGTGGCCGGGGCGGGTCGATTCGCCGCCGATGTCGAGAATATCGGCGCCCTCCTCCGCCATGCGGCGTGCATTGGCCACCGCGTCGGCCACGGCGGCGCTGCGGCCGCCGTCGGAGAACGAGTCCGGCGTCACGTTCAATATGCCCATCACCAGGGTGCGCGCGGAATAATCCAGCGCACGGCCGCGGGCATCGAGGATGCGGGTCTGGGGCAGGGCGGGGCAGGCCGTTTGCATGGCGGTTCCGGCGGGCGTGGGCGCAGCCCATGCCATGGCGCGGCGCGGCGGCGAAGGCAAGGACGAACACCTCGCGCTTGCCGAAACGGGTGTTGCCGCGCTCTATAGGCGGCAAAAGCACTGGTGGAGGGAGACGCGAATGTCGGCCGATCTCGATGGGAAGATTTTTGTCGGTGCCAGCGAGAAGCCGGAATATCTCACGCTGAAGCTCGCCAACCGCCACGGTCTCGCCACCGGTGCCACCGGCACCGGCAAGACGGTGACGCTGCAGACGCTGGCGGAGGGTTTCTCCCGCGCCGGGGTGCCGGTGTTCGCCGCCGACATCAAGGGCGACCTCTCCGGCGTCGCCATGCCGGGCCAGGGGGCGGAATGGATATTGAAGCGCTGCACGGAGATCGGCGCGACCTATGCGCCGGACGAGTTCCCGGTGGCGTTCTGGGACGTGTTCGGCGAACTCGGCCACCCGGTGCGCGCCACGGTTTCCGAAATGGGGCCGCTGCTGCTGGCCCGGCTGATGAACCTCAACGAGGTGCAGGAGGGCGTGCTGAACGTCGTCTTCCGCGTCGCCGACGAGAACGGCCTGCTGCTGCTCGATTTGAAAGACCTGCGGGCGATGCTCGCCTTCGTCGCGGAGAACGCCGCCAAGCTGACCACCACCTATGGCAATGTCTCGGCGGCGACGGTGGGGGCGATCCAGCGCCAGCTTCTGGTGATGCAGAACCAGGGCGCCGACAAATTCTTCGGCGAGCCGGCGCTCGCCATCGCCGACCTGATGCGCGTCGACCGCCGCTCGGGCTACGGCACCATCAATATCCTCGCCGCCGAAAAGCTGATGGGCAGCCCGCAGCTCTACGCCACCTTCCTGCTGTGGCTGCTCTCCGAACTGTTCGAGGAACTGCCCGAGGTCGGCGATCCGGATAAGCCGAAGCTGGTGTTCTTCTTCGACGAGGCGCACCTGCTGTTCGACGAAGCGCCGAAGGCATTGTTGCAGAAGATCGAGCAGGTGGTGCGGCTGATCCGCTCCAAGGGCGTCGGCGTCTATTTCGTCACCCAGAACCCGCTCGACGTGCCGGACAGCGTGCTGGCCCAGCTCGGCAATCGGGTGCAGCACGCGCTGCGCGCCTTCACCCCGCGCGACCAGAAGGCGGTGAAGGCCGCCGCCGACACCTTCCGCCCGAATCCGAAGCTGAACACCGCGCAGGTGATTACCGAGCTCGGCAAGGGCGAGGCGCTGGTCTCCATGCTGGAGGGCAACGGCACGCCGACCATGGTGGAGCGCACGCTGATCTGCCCGCCGTCCGCCCAGGTCGGGCCGATCACAATGGAGCAACGTGCGGCGATTATGGCCAGGAGCCCGCTGAAGGGCGTCTACGACCAGACGCTGGACCGCGAATCCGCCTTCGAAATGCTGGCCAAGCGCGCCGAGGCCACCGCGCCGCCCGCCGCGCCGGATAAGCCCGTGGTCAATCCCGCCCCCGCCCCGACCGAGGCCGGCGCCGCGTCCGGCGGCGGATGGCTCAGCGACATGCTCGGCGGCATTTTCGGCACGCCCTCGCGCGGGCGCATGAGCGTCGGCGAGCAGGTCGCCCGCCAGGTGACGCGCGAAGTGACCAACCAGGTGACCAAGGCGATTCTGCGCAACGTGCTGGGCGGCCGGGCGCGCACCACGCGGGCGGTATCGCCCACGACGGCGAAAGGCGGCAATGATTTCGCGCAGATTTTCGACGACTTCACCGGCGCCAAGCCGACGCGGCGCAAGTGAGCGACGTCGCTGTTTCCCGGACCAGCGGAGGCGAAGCCGAAGCGCAGAGCCGGGACCCAGGGTTAAGGCTGCCGAAGGCGCTTCAAACAAGGATTCTGCGGCGTCAAAGATTCTCCCCTGGACCCCGGATCGGCGCTGCGCTGCGCGCAGCTTGTCCGGGGAACGGGCACACTTCGTACTGACTCTGAGGTTTGACCCATGACTGATCTCGACCGCGTGCTCGCCGCGGTGGATGCCGATCTCGACGCCAGCTTAGAGCGGCTGTTCGCCTTTTTGCGCATCCCTTCCATCTCCACCGACCGCGCTTATGCCGGCGAGTGTCGCCGCGCTGGGCAGTGGCTGGCGGATAATCTCGCCGGTCTTGGGCTGGCCGCCGCGCTGCACGACACGCCGGGCCACCCCATCGTCACCGCGCGCACCGACCTCAGTGCCGGCACGCGGGTGCTGTTCTACGGCCATTACGACGTGCAGCCGGTGGACCCGCTGGCGCTGTGGGACAGCCCGCCCTTCGAGCCGACGCTGGTGGAGGGACCCGAGGGCAAGCGCATCGTCGCGCGCGGTTCCTCCGACGACAAGGGCCAGGTGATGACCTTCGTCGAGGCCTGCCGCGCCTATCTCAAGGTCACCGGCACGCTGCCGGTCGACGTCACGGTGATGGTGGAGGGCGAGGAGGAGTGCGGCTCCGGCAATCTGCCGCCGTTCCTTTCCGCCAACCGGACGGCGCTGGCGGCCGATCTCGCTTTGGTGTGCGACACCGGCATGTGGGACAGCCGCACCCCGGCCATCATCCTCTCGCTGCGCGGCCTGATGCACGACGAGATCGTGGTGCGCTGCGCCGACCGCGATCTGCATTCCGGCTTTTATGGCGGCGCGGCGGCCAATCCGCTGCATGTGCTCTCAAAAATCATCGCCGCGGTGCACGGGCCGGACGGGCGGATCGCCATTCCCGGCTTCTATGACGGGGTGGTGGAGCCGCCGGACCATGTGCGGGCCGGCTGGGCCAAGCTCGATTTGACCGCGGAGACATTCCTCGGCCCGATCGGCCTTGCCGACCCGATCGGCGAGCGCGACCGCCTGCTGGTCGAGATGATTTCCTCGCGGCCGACCTTCGAGGTCAACGGCCTGTGGGGAGGCTATATCGGCGAGGGCAGCAAGACGGTGATTCCCTCCATCGCCACCGCCAAGATTTCCTGCCGGTTGGTGGCCGACCAGGACCCGGTGCAGGTGCGCGACGCCGTGCGCGCCTTCGTGCGCGCGCAGCTTCCGGCCGATTGCTCGGTAGAATTCCGCGGCGGCGAGGGCAGCCCGGCGGTCGCGGTCGCCCACGACAATCCGGGCCTGGTGCGCGCCGCGCAGGCGCTGGCCGACGAATGGGGGCGGGCACCGGTGACGGTGGGCGCAGGCGGCTCCATCCCGATCGTCGGGCACTTCAGGAAGACGCTCGGCCAGGACACGCTAATGGTGGGCTTTGCGCTCGACGACGACCGAATCCATTCGCCCAACGAGAAATACGATCTCGTCTCGTTCCATAAGGGCATCCGCAGCTGGGTGCGCATTCTGGCGGCGCTGGGCGAGTAGGGCATCGCGTTCCACGGTGTTCACGGCGTCATGGCCGGGACAAGCCCGGCCGTGACGGTGAGGGTGGGAGTTGCACCGGCTCCACGCTCCCGCTGCCTGAATCTCACATGAACGTGAAGCTCACAACGCGTTCAGCCGCCCGCCGTTAGTCAACGGGCCAACGGGGCGGCGATGCGGCTCCGCAAGAAGAGCAACCTTCGGAGCCTGTGATGAAACCTACCGTGATGCTGTCGTGCCTTCTGCTGGTCGGCTCGGTTGCCGGCGTCGGCGCGCTGGTGAGCCGCCCCGAGGAGTCGGCGGCGTTGAAGCCGGCCCAGGCCAGCGCCATCCGCCTCGGCACCCTGAGCGGCACCGCCTATTACACCGTGGAGCGCGACGGCTTCCGCGTGGTGACCACGCTGGCCGAAGGCGCCGACGGCCGCCCGATGCGTTTTGTCGGCACGCTGGTGCCCGGCCAGAAAATCCTCATCTCGGTGCCGCGCGAGGCCGGCGCGCTGGCTTTGACCGCGGAAATCTCGCGGCAGGGCGACAAGGTGTTCGTCACCGACGCTTCGCTGGCGACGCAGTGATCCGGCTCGCGACGCAGTGATCCACCAAACGGCACGAACCGGGGGGCTCGTGCCGGCCGGCCCCGCAGGCCGCTGCAAGGCAGGCCGCGGGGCCGGCACTTTTTCAGAGCCGGCTTGAAGCGCGTGATTCATGCGTGCTGCGTGCTTCGAGGCCGGCCTGCGGCCGTCACCTCAGCATGACGAATGTTTATGCAAAGTAATAACTTACGTCCTCCTGAGGTGCCCGAGCATCGCTCGGGCCTCGAAGGACGCACGAGGCTGATGCCGCTCAGCGCCGACCTTGCAAACAGGGTCTTACGCCGCCACCGCCTCGGTCTATGCTCCGCTTCGGATTCTCGCGGTGCGGAGCGCGTGGCATGGGCGGCAGGTCGGACACATGGTCGGACACCTGGACTTTTCTCGACGGGCGCTGGCATGAGGGCAATGTGCCGATCATGGGCGTGCGCACCCATGGCGCCTGGCTCGGCACTTCCGTGTTCGATGGTGCTCGCGCCTTTGAAGGGGTGATGCCCGATCTCGAACTGCACTGCGCTCGCGTCAACCGCTCGGCCACCGCGCTCGGGCTGGAGCCGATGGTGGCGGTGGAGCAATGGGTGGAACTGGCCCATGAGGGCCTCGCGCGCTTTTCGCCCGGCACCGCGCTCTATATCCGCCCGATGTACTGGGCGGAGCACGGCGGCACACGCACCGTGGAGGCGGACCCGGCGTCGACCCGCTGGTGCCTCAGCCTCTATGAGGCGCCGATGCCGGCGCCGAACGGCACCTCGATTACCCTTTCGCCGTTCCGGCGGCCGACGCTGGAATGCGCGGTGACCGACGCCAAGGCCGGCTGCCTCTACCCCAACAACGGCCGCGCGCTGACCGAAGCCAACCGTCGCGGCTTCGACAATGCCGCCTTGAGCGACTTCCTCGGCCACATCGCCGAACTCGCCACCGCAAACCTGTTCATGGTGCGCGACGGCGTGGCGCTGACACCGGCCGCCAACGGCACGTTTCTCGCCGGGGTGACGCGCGGGCGCACCATCGCGCTGCTGCGCGGTGCCGGCATCGAGGTGCAGGAGACGCCGCTGCGCTGGGCGGATTTCTGTGCCGCCGACGAGGTGTTCTCCACCGGCAATTATTCCAAGGTGGCACCGATCACCCGCGTCGAGCAGCGGTCGCTGCAACCGGGGCCGGTGTATCGCACCGCGCGCGAGCTCTATTGGGCGTTCGCTCATGGCGGGTGAAGCTGTCGGCGGATCGCGCCGCGCAACGCGAACGGGGCGCCCGCGAACCGGACGCCCCGTCATCATGTCAATTCGGATCAGTGGATGCGGCCGGCCCAGTCATCGACCTGCTTCTTGGCTTCATCCTTGGCGAGGCCGTAGCGCTCCTGAAGTACGCCTTCGAGTTCTTCGCGCTTGCCGTTCAGCCGCGTGAGATCATCCTCGGTCAGCTTGCCCCACTGCTGCTGGACCTGGCCCTTGACCTGCTTCCAATTACCTTCGATACGGTCCCAGTTCATCGTTTTACTCCATGGTGGCCGTGATATGCTCATCAACGCGCAAATTCAGCCGCGGTTCCCGCGCGGGTGCCGATGCTAGGCGCGCCGCTGCCGCCGGACCCCGTGGCACTGGCGGCCGGCGTGCGCGCCGGCGAGCGGGCGGCGCTGGCGCGGGCGATCACGCTCGCGGAGTCGCGCAAGGCCGAGCATCGCGCCCTCGCGGACGTGCTGATGCAGGAGATTCTGCCGGCGACCGGCGGTGCGGTGCGGGTCGGCATTACCGGCGTGCCGGGTGTCGGCAAGTCCACCGCCATCGACACGCTGGGCGACCACCTGCTCGGCCTCGGCCATAAGGTGGCGGTGCTGGCGGTCGATCCGTCGTCGT
The DNA here is from genome assembly GCA_041287585.1 of Xanthobacteraceae bacterium. Classification (GTDB taxonomy): domain Bacteria; phylum Pseudomonadota; class Alphaproteobacteria; order Rhizobiales; family Xanthobacteraceae; genus Ancylobacter. The sequence goes on along the minus strand of JBGGNI010000068.1, from coordinate 27,247 downwards.
CGCGCACCGGCGGTTCCATTCTCGGCGACAAGACCCGCATGGCGCGGCTTTCCATGGCGCGCAACGCCTATGTGCGGCCCTCGCCCTCGGCAGGTACGCTGGGCGGCGTCGCGGCCAAGACCCGCGAGAGCCTGCTGTTGTGCGAGGCGGCAGGCTTCGACGTGGTGCTGGTGGAGACCGTAGGGGTCGGCCAGTCCGAGACCGTGGTCAGCGACATGACCGACACCTTTCTGGCGCTGATGCTGCCGGGCGCCGGCGACGAGCTGCAAGGCATCAAGAAGGGCCTGATCGAACTCGCCGACATCATCGCGGTGAACAAGGCCGACGGCGACAACCTGCCGCGCGCCCGCGCGGCCGCCGGCGAATATCGCGCGGCGCTGCATGTGCTGGGCGGGCGGGACGCGCACTGGACCACGCCGGTGCTGATCGTCTCCGGCGCCAGCGGTGCCGGCGTGCCGGAACTGTGGGCACAGGTGCTGCTGCACCGCGAGCGGGCGCAGGCATCCGGCAGCTTCGCGCAAAAGCGACGTCGCCAGCAGGTGAAATGGATGTGGGCGCTGCTCGACGAGCGCATCCGCGCCCGCATGGCGACCGACCCGGCGCTGCGCGCCCGGCTGCCCGCGCTGGAGGCGGAAGTGGCGGACGGGCGCCTGGCGCCGGCCCGCGCGGCGGGCGAGATCGCGGCGCTGCTGGGCCTGTGATCCGATTACCAGCGGAGCGCGTAGAATGCGCTGCGGATATGTCAAAAGATGGTGCTGGGTTGTGGCAATGGACTATTGTGAAGCTGCGTCCATCGCCCGATCCTCGGGCGGGACGGTAGGACGGGCAGGCCAATACGACATCATGACGCTACCCAATGAAGCGCTCGGCGGTCGCCGCATTCTGATACTCGAAGACGAATCGCTGGTTTCCATGATGATCGAGGCCATGGTCGAGGAGCTCGGCTGCGAGGTTCTCGGCAATCACGGCTCGATCGAACGCGCGCTGGAATTCATCGACCAGCGCCATGCCGATATCGATATCGCGGTGCTGGACGTCAATGTCGGCGGCGCCCGCAGCTATGACGTGGCGCAGGCTTTGGCCGGCCGCGGCGTGCCGTTCATCTTTTCCAGCGGTTATGACGAGGGCGGCATCGACACCGTGTGGCGCAACCATCCGCGCCTGATGAAGCCGTTCCGGCTGGAAGAACTGGAAGCCGGGTTGCGGCAGGCGCTGGCCGGCGCAGCCGAGCCGCGCTGAGGCGTGCCGTGCGCCCGCGCATCCTCGTTACCGGCTTCGGCCCGTTTCCCGGCGCACCCTACAACCCCACCGGCGCACTCGCGCACGCTCTGGCCCGCGGCCGGCACCCGCTGCTGCGCGGCGCCACGGTGCGGGCGCGCGTGCTGCCGACGCACTGGCCCTCGGTCGCTACGCTGATCGCCGAACTGGAGCGCGACGACCCGGACGTGGTGCTGATGCTCGGCCTGGCCGCGGCGCGGCGCCATGTCTGCATCGAGCGGCTGGCGGTGGATGCGGCCGAGCCGCTGCCGGATGCCGCCGGCGCGCTGCCGCCCGTTGGCGTGGGCGAGCCGGCGCACATCGGCTGCGCGGCGCCGGCCCCGCGGCTGCTGAAGGCGCTGCGCGCCGCCGGCCTGCCGGCCCGCCACTCCGACGACGCCGGCCGCTATCTGTGCAACGCGCTCGCCTTCGCCGTCTATGCCCGCGCCGGCGCCACCCGCCGGCCGCGCCGGGCGGTGTTCGTCCATGTGCCGCTGGCCGCCCCGCGCGGCCGCCTGCTGCGCGGGCTGCAAGGGGTGCTGGCGGCGCTGGTGGCGCGGGGGTAGCGCGCACCTCTTCTCCCTCTCCCGCGTGCGGGGGAGGGCGGGGTGGGGGCGCCGGGCATGGGGCGCACCATGGTCGGGGTGTGCCGGATCGGCGTCGCGCTATTCCCCCTCCCAACCCTCCCCCGCACGCGGGAGAGGGCTAAAAGAGGCGCTTACTGCGGCGGCTTTACCGTGACCTCGATGGCGGCGTACCAGGCGGCGAGGTCGGCGATGTCGTCGTCTTTCAGGTCCTTGCTGACCACGGTCATCATCTCATTGACGCGCGCGCCCGAGCGGAATTCCTCCAGCGACTTGGCCAGATACATCTCCACCTGGCCGGCGAGATTGGGCGCCTCCGGGTGTTTCGAGACGCCGTCGAGACCGTGGCAGACGGCGCATTGCGCCGACGCCTTGGCGCGGCCGGCGGCGGAATCGGCGAAGGCGGGCGGGCACAGCAGCAGAGTGGCGGCCGCGAGCGGCAGCAAGGCGAATGGCTTCATATCTCGAGTGTCCCGAAAAATCCCGCCGCGGACCGGCCGCGGCGGGGGGAGAGCCGGCGTCAATTGCCGTAGGAGATGCGGTAGATGGCGCCCGAGGTGTCGTCGGAGACCAGCAGCGAGCCGTCATTGAGCTGCGCGACCGCGGCCGGGCGGCCGAGATACTCGCCGTTCACCGTCAGCCAGCCCTCGGCGAAGGGCTCGGTCTTGTCGGCCGTGCCGTCCTCCTTGAGCGAGGTGAACATCACCCGTGCGCCCACCGGCGTGGTGCGGTTCCAGGAGCCGTGCTGCACCGAGAAGATGCCGCCGCGGTATTTCTCCGGGAACTGCGTGCCGTTGTAGAAGGTCATGCCGAGGTCGGCGGCGTGGGCGACCGTCTCCACCACCGGCTTCACCGAATCGGCCGGCGGCGTGGCTTCCTTGTACTCGGCGGTGCGCACCGAGCCGCCGCCGAAATAGGGGAAGCCGAAGGTCTGGCCGGCCTTGGTGGCGCGGTTGATCTCGCCCGGCGGGATGTCGTCGCCCATGCCGTCCACCTGGTTGTCGGTGAACCACAGCGTCTTGTCCTTGGGGTTGAAGTCCATGCCGACCGAGTTGCGGATGCCCCAGGCATAGACCTCGCGGTTGGTGCCGTCGCGCTCGAACCGCACGATGCCGCCGATGCCGGTCTTCTGGTAGAGTTCCATTTTCTCCGGCGCGAAGACGTTGAAGGGCTGGCCGAGCGTGACGTAGAGCTTGTTGTCCGGGCCGATCCGACACACCCGCGCCGTGTGATTGTAGGATTCTTCGCTTTTCGGTATCAGCTCGCCCTGCTTGACCACCGGAACCGCGACGACGTCCGGGCCTTCATAGAAAAATTCGGCGGCGGGAAAGATCAGCACCCGGTTCTGCTCGGCGACGAACAGGAAGCCGTCCTTGGAGAAGCACACACCGTTGGGCAGCTTGAACTGCACCGAGGGGGCGAACACCTTCACCTCGTCGGCGACGCGGTCCTTGTCGCGGTCGGTCACCGCCCAGACCTTGGTCTTGCGGGTGCCGACGAACACGACGCCGGCATTGGGGCCGACCGCCATCTCGCGGGCGTCGGGCACCACGGCATAGAGCGAAATCTTGAAGCCGTCCGGCAGCTTGATGCCGGCCAGCGTCTTTTTCAGCGCGTCCGCCTTTTTGCCGTCCTGCGGCACCGTTTCCATATCCATCGACGCGCCGGTCGTCTGGAAGTTGGAGAGCTTCTCCATATTGTCGGGGGCCTGCGCCCACACCGAGGCGGTGGCGGAGACGAGCATGGTGGAGGCCAGCAGCAAGGCTGCCGGCAGCCGGCGGCGCCGGGTGGCGGTCATGGATTATCCTCCCAAAGCGGATCGGGTCTCGAACGGACACGTTGCGCAAGGGCAGGCTAGCACGGCCGGCGCCGACGTTAAGTCAGTCAGCGTGACCTAACGGGTGGAATTTTGCATTTCTTCTGCATCGTTCGCCGATGCAACATAATAATACTACAACGCATCAAAACGAGTTCACGCTCCGCCAAGTAAAGGCTCCGAAGGCGTCAGCCGGCCGACCACCATGCCGTTCCAATTGGTCAGCGTCGGCCGCGCCCAGGCATCGAGGCTCACGACCTCCTCCGGCGACAGCGCCAGATGGCGCTGGAGCAGGGCGGCGCTGGCGGCTTCCACGCCGCGTGTGCCGCCGTCGTCCACCTTCACCGCGATGCCGAGGCCGGCGTCCGGCAGCGCGATACAGACGACGCCTTCCGCGCCCCATTTGACGAAGGCGCGCGGGCCGAGAACCTCCATCACCCCGGTGCAGAAGCGCCCGCTGCCGGCCACCATGAAGGGGTGGGCCGCCACCGCCGCGCGCAGCCGTGCCGCAGCCGAGGCTGTGGCGGGCGCCATGGCGTGGCCGGTGCCGAAGCGGGCGAAGGCGGTGGCAAGGCCGGTGAGCGGCAAGGCGTAGGTGGGGGCCGAGCAGCCGTCGGTGCCGCAGCCGTCCTGCGCCACAGCGGCGCCGGCGATGGCCTCGATGGCGGCCTTCACCTCGCGCTGCACCGCATGGGCGGGGTCGATATAGCCCTGCGTCGGCGCGCCGGTGTGGCAGGCGAGGCAGAGGAAGCCGGCATGCTTGCCCGAGCAATTATTATGCAGCGCGCTCCAGCGTGCGCCGGAGGCCACGATGGCATCGGCCGCCGCGACGTTGAGCGGGCGATGGGCGCCGCACTCCAGCGCGCCGGCGTCCAGCCCGGCCTTGGTGAGAATGGCCGTGGCGGCGGCGACATGGGCCGGCTCGCCGCCATGGGAGGCGCAGGCCAGCGCCAGTTCGGGCGGGCTCAGGCCGAAGGCGTCGGCGGCGCCACTGGCGACCAGAGGCAGCGCCTGCAGCGCCTTGACCGCCGAGCGGGCGAACACCGGCACCGCGACATCGCCGGCGGCCGCCACCAGCCTGCCGTCGGCGTCGCACACCGCATAGGCGCCGCGATGGCGGCTCTCCACGCGCGTGCCGCGCCATACGTCCACCAGAACGGGATTGTCGGTCATGTCGGGCTCATTTTGGCTAGGTGGCGTGGCGTTGGCGGCGGGCAATTCGTGCTAGATGCGGGGCGTGCGAAGCCGGCGTGCGAGGCGTTCCTTGCAGTTTGCCGGCCAGCCGGGGAAGGCCGCGCGTGACGATCTATCTGCCCATCGCCGAACTGCCGGTCAACATCTTCGTCCTGCTGGCCATGGGCATCGCCGTGGGTTTCATCTCCGGCATGTTCGGGGTCGGCGGCGGCTTCCTGATGACGCCGCTGCTGATCTTTCTCGGCGTCGCGCCGGCGGTGGCGGTCGGCAGTGTTTCCACCCACATGGCGGCCTCGTCGTTTTCCGGCACGCTGAACTATGCCCGGCGCAAGCAAGTGGACCTCGCGCTCGGCGCCGTGCTGCTGGCGGGCGGGCTCACCGGCACGCTGGCAGGTGTGGTGGTGTTCGGCGTGCTGCGCCGGCTCGGCCAGCTCGATCTGGTCATCGCCGCGTCCTACATCACGCTGCTGGGCACCATCGGCATGCTGATGGTGGTGGAGAGCCTGAACGCGATCCGCCGCAGCCGCAACGGCGCCCCGGCGCACCTGCGCCGGCCGGGCACCCATCCCTGGTTTCTCGGCCTGCCGTTCAAGATGCGCTTCCGCACCTCGCGCATCTATGTCTCGGTGCTGCCGGTGGTGGCGATCGGCTTCCTCATCGGCTTTCTCGGCGCGCTGATGGGCATAGGCGGCGGCTTCATGCTGGTGCCGGCGCTGATCTATCTGCTGCGCGTGCCGACGCTGCTGTCGGTCGGCACCTCGCTGCTGCTCACCCTGGTGACCATGGTGGCCGCGGTGCTGATGCATGCGGTGCTGAACCACACGGTGGATGCGGTGCTGGGCCTAGTGCTGATGGTGGGCGGCACCATCGGCAGCCAGTTCGGCGCCCGCGCCGGCCAGTCGATGCGGGCGGAACATCTGCGGCTGCTGCTGGGGCTGCTGGTGCTGATGGTGGGCGCCCGCGTGGCGGTGGACCAGGCGCTGCCGCCGGCCGAGCCCTATGTCATCAGCATCGGCGCGGTGGGCGGCTGATGCGCGCCGCGTGGGTTGCCGTGCTGCTCGGCGTGCTGTCGGCCGGGCCGGTGGCAGCGGAAGAAATGGTGCTCTCGCTCTCCAAGGCGCGCATCGACATCACCTCCAGCTTCACCGGCGAGCCGGTGGTGCTGTTCGGCGTGATCGAGGCGCCGGGCACGCCGCTGCCGCATTATGATGTGGTGGTGACGGTGCGCGGGCCGGCCCAGCCCTTCACCACCTGGCGCAAGGAGCGGGTGCTGGGCCTGTGGGTCAATGTCGACCGCCGGGCGTTCGTGGAGGCGCCGTCCTACCTCGCCGTGCTCTCCAGCCGGCCGACGCCGGAGATGGCGGAGGTCGACACGCTGCGCCAGGAGCAGATCGGCCTGCGCGAAAACCGGCTGCTGCAAAGGCTTGGCAGCGACTATGCCGACGTGGTGCAGAACGACCCGTTCCGCCAGGCCTTCCTGCGCGTGAAACAGGCGCAGGGCCTGTATTATGAGAACACCGAGGGCGTGAGCTTCCTGAACCCGCTGGTGTTCCGCGCCACCATTCCCATTCCCGGCACTGCTCCGGTGGGCCGCTACGAGGTGGTGGTGAAGCTGTTGGCGGACGGCACCGTGCTGCGCCGCGGCACTGTGGCGCTCGATGTCGGGCGCACCGATTTCGAGCAGGCGGTGGCCACCGCGGCGCGGGAGCATGCGTGGCTCTACGGCCTCGGCACCGCGCTGCTGGCGCTGGCGGTGGGGCTGCTGGGCAATCTGGCGTTCCGGCGGGATTAGGCGGGCATCCATTCCCCGGACAAGCTGCACGCAGTGCAGCGCCGATCCGGGGTCCAGGGGAGAATCGGCGAAGCCTCGAAATCCTTCATTGAAGCGCCTTCGGCGGATTCTCCCCTGGATCCCGGCTCTGCGCTTCGGCTTCGCCTCCGCTGGTCCGGGACGCGGCGGCGCCGCCTTTACACCGCCGGCTCAGGCGCGAACGCCACGCCGGCGGCTTCCAGCGCGGCTGCCGCCCGGAAGGCGGCATCCTCGCGCCAGGGCGCGGCGATGAGCTGCACCGCGATCGGCAGCTTGCCTTCGCCGGGGATCGGCGCCGCCACCACCGGCAGGCCGATGAAGGAGATCGGCTGGGTGTAGATGCCGATGTTCGGCCGCACCAGCATCTCTCGCCCGTCCAGCACGAAGGTCTGCTGGCCGCTCAACGGCGCCACCACCGGCGTCGCCGGGGCGATCAGCACGTCCCAGTCGGCGAACAGCGCGTGCGCGGCGTCGCGGAACCAGCGGCGGAATTTCTGCGCCCGCACCACCCACGCCGCCGGCAGCACCGCGCCGGCCAGCAGGCGCTCGCGCACCGCCGGGTCGAAGTCGAGCGGGTGCCGGCGCAGCCGTTCCAGATGCAGCGCCGCGCCTTCCGCCATGGTGATGATGTAGGCGCTGGCGCGGGCGCGCCCGACCTCCGGCAGTTCCACCGTGCGTGTGGCACCGAGCGCTGCGGCCGCCTTGGCCACCGCACCATAGGCGGCCGGTGTGCCGAGCTGCGCGAACCAGCCGCCGAGCACGGCGATGCGCAGCCCTGCCGCGCCCTCATCGAGCCGCGCGCTCACCGGTTCGGCCGGGCGATCGGTGCAGGCGGCATCGTCCGGGTCCGGGCCCAGCAGCGCGTCATAGGCGCAAGCGAGATCGGCGACGGTGCGGGCGAACGGGCCGAGATGGTCGAAGCTCGCCACGAACGGGAAGCTGCGGGCGCGCGACAGCCGGCCATAGGTCGGCTTGATGCCGAAAATGCCGCAGAACGAGGACGGCACCCGGATCGAGCCATTGGTATCGGACCCGAGCGCCAGCGGCACCAGCCTGCCGCCCACCGCGGCGCCCGAGCCGCCCGAGGAGCCGCCGGACATGTGGCCGAGATCGTGCGGGTTGCGCGAGGCGCCGTCGTGCACATTCTCGCCGGTGAAGTCATAGGCGTATTCGCCCATGTTCAGCGCGCCCAGGCACACCGCGCCCGCGGCGTGGAACCGCTCCACCAGCGCGGCGTCGCGCGCCGCCGGGGGGTGGTCGCGGTTGATGCGCGAGCCGGCGAGCGTCGGCAGGCCCTGGAGATCGAACAGGTTCTTCACCGCATAGGGCACGCCGGCGAGCGGGCCGAGCGGCCGGCCGGCGGCGCGGGCGGCATCCACCGCGTCCGCCTCGGCGCGCGCACGGGCGGCGGTGACGGCGGTGAAGGCGTTGAGCGAACTATCCAGCGCCGTGATGCGGGCGAGCGCGGCCTCGGTGACGGCGCGGGCGGTGGTGCGCCCGTCCTGCACCGCGCGGGCGATGGTGAGCGCGGTGGCGGTGGCGTATTCCGGGGCGGCGCTCACGGCTGGTACACCGGCGCCGGCTCGGCCTCGTCCGACAGCGGGAAGGTCATCACCTCGCCGGCCATCGCCGCCGCCAGCCCCAGATGCAGCAGCACGCGGGGGCGCAGCTCCGGCTCCAGCGGCAGATCCACCAGCGCGAGGGCGGCATCGAGGTAGGCGGGGAGGTCGGGGAGCCGGGGCTCGTCAGCCATGAGGTGAGGTCCTTGCACGAAACGCGAAGCGCCGGCCAGCATACAGGAACCATGCCAGCGCGTCGGCAGGGTTCGGTCGAACCAGGCTCGATCTTACGGGGGGTGAAGCTCTTGCAAAGCCAAGTCCGCCCGCGTAGTTTCCGCGCCGTCGCGGCGGCCCTCATTGGCCCGCCTGTGCGCAGCTGTAGCTCAGTTGGTTAGAGCGCCGGTCTGTGGAACCGGAGGTCGGTGGTTCGAGCCCACCCAGCTGTACCATTCAGCACACCCACGTCTGCCCTGCATCACGTCTGCCCCGCCGCCGTTCCGGCGAGGGCGCCGGCTTCCGGGTTGAGCGGCTTTGCCGCCTGGCGCGGGCGCGTGAAGGGCTCGGGCGTCGGCGCGTTGGAGTGCAGCAGCTCGCGCCCGGCAAACAGCCCGCTGGTCTGTTCCAGGCCGAAGCGCTCGGCGTCGCGGCGGCGGATGTCGGCGATGGTCTGCTCCGCCTCGGCGGGCGCGAGGCCGAGGAATGCCAGCGCGCCGCGCCCGAACGCCAACGCCGATTCCAGCGTCTCGCGCATGTGGTAGTCGACCTTCGCATTCACCAGTTCCAGCGCGTGGGCGCGGTCATAGGCGCGCACCAGCAGGCCGGTGTTGGGGAAGGCTTCCTTTGCCAAAGCGACGATCTTGTTGGCGGCCGCGCGGTCGTCGATGCAGATTGCGATGATGCGCGCGCCGGCGGCGCCCGAGGCGTGCAGCACGTCGAGATTGGTGCCGTCGCCATAATAGATCTTGAAGCCGAACTTGGCGGCGACGCGGATCATTTCCGGTTCGTTGTCGATGATGGTGACGTCGAGCCCGCGGGCCAGAAAGGCCTGGCTAACCACCTGGCCGAACCGGCCGAAGCCGACCATGAGCACCGAACCGCCGAGCCCGTCCGGCGCCTCCAGCCCGTCGAGATCGGGCGTCGGCGCCGGCAGCAGCCGGCGGGCGGCCATCACGGTGAGCGGGGTGAGCACCATGGAGAGGATGACCGTGGAGGACATTACGGCATTGATCATGGCATCGAAGATGCCGACGCTGGCGGCGGCGGCATAGAGCACGAAGGCGAACTCGCCGCCCTGCGCGAACAGCGCCGCCCGGTAGATCGCCTCGCGGCGATCCGCGCCGAACAGCAGCCCTACGGCGAAGATGCCGGCGCCCTTGACCAGCATGTAGCCGACCACCGCCAGCGCGACGACCGGCCATTGCGCGACCACCACGTCGATGTTCAGCGACATGCCCACCGCCATGAAGAACAGCCCGAGCAGCAGGCCGCGGAACGGCTCGATGTCCGCCTCCAGCTGGTGGCGGAAGGTGGAGCCGGACAGCAGCACGCCGGCGAGAAAGGCGCCCATGGCCATGGAGAGGCCGGAGACCTGCATCAGCAGCGCGGTGCCGAGCACCACGGTGAGCGCCGCCGCCGTCATCACCTCGCGCGCCCGCGCCGAGGAGAGCAGGGCGAACAGCGGGTTGAGCAGCCAGCGCCCGGCCGCCACCACCAGCGCCACCGCGCCGACCGCGATGCCGAGGCTGGTCCAGTCCGCCCGCAGATTTTCCCCCGTCGCCGGCGCCAGCAGGGCGACCACGGCGAGCAGCGGCACGATGGCGAGGTCTTCCAGCAGCAGGATGGACACCGCCCGCTGCCCGGCCGGGGTCGCCGTCTCGCCGGCCTCGTCGAGAATCTGGATGATGGCGGCGGTGGAGGACAGCACGAAGCCCATGGCGGCGATGAAGGCGACCGGGGCGGCCAGCCCCGCCAGCACGCCGAGGCCGGTGAGCAGCGCGCCGCAGACCGCGACCTGCGCGGCGCCGAGGCCGAAAATGTCCTTGCGCAGGCTCCACAGCCGGGCAGGGCGCATTTCCAGGCCGATGACGAACAGGAACATGACGACGCCGAGTTCGGCGAAATGCAGCACCGCCTCCGGCTCCGCGATCACCCGCAGGCCGAACGGGCCGATGGCGAGCCCGGCGGCGAGATAGCCCAGCACCGAGCCGAAACCGGCGCGCTTGAACAGCGGGGCCGCCACCACGCCGGCGCCCAGAACGGCAACGATCTGCACCAGCTCGAAATTCGAAGGCTCGGCCACGTCATTCCCCTTGCTGGTTCCGGATGCTGCCGATTTGCGGCAAGGTTCATGCCGTAACGTGAGCCGGGCATTGGGGCGAGCGCTTTTTCCATCGGGCTCGCCCGCCAGGCCTCTTGCGCCTGCCCCTTGCGCCGGGGCGGCGGGCACCTAAATCGGGTGGCGCGCGCAGACGAAGACGCTGCCGCTTCGGGAGGCATGCATGTTCGATACGCGTTCCACGGACGACGGCACATTCGCCCAGCAGTGCTTCGAGGCGACGTGGCGCGCCGCGCTCGACCGCGACCCGGCCATCGAGCGGGACGCGAGCCTGCGGGAGGACACCCGTGCGCGGCTGGCGCGCGCCGTGATCGAGGGCGTGTCGCAGAACGGGGCCGATGTCGAGGCCGTGGTCGCCTTCGCCTTGCGCGCCATCCCTTCGTTCCGGGCGGGCGCCTGATTGCGGAACTCCCCTGATTGCGGAACTCCTGGGTCTGCGTCGCGTTCGCATGGGCCGGCAGCGCTGCGCGCAGCGCGCGGCGGCATGACCTGTGCACGACAAGAACGAGGTTTGGCCGATGGCCATGAGCAAACTTTTAAAGGCTGCGGACTTTCGGTCCGCGGCGGTGCTGCTGTCCGGCACGGTCGACTACGACATGTACAAGGAGTTCCGCCGCCAGCTCGATGCCGCGCCGGCCAAGGGGCTGATCGTGTTCGAGCTGTCCACGCTGGGCGGCGATCCCGAGGTTGCCCGCATGATGGGCGAGGATGTCCGGTTCCATAGCGATCTGGACGACGGGCGGTACTTCGTGTTTCTCGGCAAGGCGGCGATCTATTCCGCCGGCACCACCTTCATGTCGTTCTTCGCGCGGGACAATCGCTATCTGACGCGCGGCACCCGGCTGATGATCCATGAGCGCAAGCTGAAGAAGACTTTGCAGATCGACGGCCCGCTGACCACCTGCGTCGCCACCGTGAAGGCAACCCTGAACGAGATCGAGGCTTCGATCGCCATTCAGAATGAGGGTTTCGAGAACCTGGTGCGCGGATCCAAGGTGGCGATGGACGACGTGCTCGAACGCGCGCCATACAATTGGTACATCGAGGCCAATGAGGCGCTGGAGCTTGGCCTGGTCCGCGCGGTGCTGTGAACGTTCCGCGATGCCATCACATGAGGGTGAGGAGAGCATCGCCGATGGCCGCCGGCCATGATTCCGGTCCGCGCTGCGGTTAATCCCCCGTCATGCACCGACGCACGCTCCTCGCCCTCCCGATGCTCGCTCTGCTGCCCCGCGCGGCCTTGGCGCAAGCCGAGGCGGATGAACGGCTCAAGGCGCTGCTGGACCAAGCCGAAGAACTCACATCGCTGAAGACCGTCATCATTGCCCGCAACGGCACGGTGATCACTGAACGCGGCTATCGCGGCAGTTCGGTGCGGGTGCCGGGCAACATCAAATCGGCCTCGAAATCGGTGATGTCGGCGCTGGTCGGCATCGCGATCGGCAAGGGGCTGCTGGACGGGGTCGAGCAGAAGGTGGCGCCGATTCTGCGCAGCGACCTGCCGGCGAACCCCGACCCGCGTCTGGCCGAGCTGACCATCGGCAATCTGCTCTCGATGCAGGCCGGGCTTGAGCGGATGTCGGGCGCCAATTACGGGCGCTGGGTGTCCAGCCGGAACTGGGTGCGCACCGCGCTGGCGCAGCCCTTTGTCGACGAGCCGGACGGCGCCATGCTGTATTCCACCGCCTCCACCCATTTGCTCTCCGCCATTCTCACCCGGCGCAGCGGGCGCCCCACGCTGGCGCTGGCCCGCGACTGGTTCGGCGATGTCGAGGGCTTCTCCATCGCCGCCTGGGCGCGCGATCCGCAGGGCATCTATCTCGGCGGCAACGAGATGGCGATGAGCCCGCGCTCGCTGCTGGCGTTCGGCGAACTCTACCGGCAAGGCGGGCGCACCGCGAACGGCCGGCAGGTGGTGCCCGCCGATTGGGTCGCGACCAGCTGGCAGCCGCGCACCGCCTCGCGCTTTACCGGCGATGCCTATGGCTATGGCTGGTTCCTGCGCTCCATGGGCGGATATGACGTGCGCTATGCCTGGGGCTATGGCGGGCAGATGCTCTATATCGCGCCGCAGCTCGGCCTCACGCTGGTGATGACCTCGCGCGACGATGCCCCGGCCGGCCGGACCGGCTATCGCGATGCGCTGCACCGGCTGGCGGAAGCGGTGATCGCGGCCGTGGCCTGAAGCCCGCGCTGCATCAGCCGCGCGCGTCCTTCGAGGCCCGAGCTGCGCTCGGTCACCTCAGGATGACGTACGTTTTTGTATTGCAATGACATTCGTCATGCTGAGGTGTCGGCCGCAGGCCGACCTCGAAGCACGCACGACCCTCAGCGCCGCGCGTCGGGCAGCGAATACACCGCGAACGGGTCGGCGACGCCGCGCAGTTCGAATGTGCCGAGCAGGTCCACCGGCGTCGAGAGCTGGGCGGCGAAGGCCTGCGAGAACAGCAGATGCACGCCGAGCGTGTCGCACAGCTTTTCCATGCGGGCGACCTCATTGACCGCCGAGCCGATGGCGGTGAAATCGAGCCGGCGCGCGGCGCCGATATTGCCGTAATAAATGTCGCCGACGTGCAAGGCGATATCGACCTTCAGCACCGGCAGCCCGGCCTGCCGCTGGCGCTCCGCCAGCGCCTCGATGCTGGCGAGAGCGGAGGTGGCGGCCAGCAAGGAGCGGGCGCAGGCGTCGCACCCCGCGCGGTCGTGCTCGTCGAGCGGAAAGATGGCGAGCACGCCGTCGCCGATGAATTTCAGGATCTCGCCGCCCCTGGCGTCCACCGCGTCGCCGAGCCGTTCGAACACGTCGTCGAGCCAGGCGATGGTCTGGGCCGGTCCGGCGCTCGCGCTGATGGTGGTGAAGCTCCGGACATCGGCGAAAAAGATCGCGCTGCGGATGGTCTCCCCGGACCCGCGGAGAATCTCGCCGGCCAGCACCCGCTCGGCGCTGCGGGCGCCGAGATAGAAGCTCAGCACATGGCGCGCGAACAGCGTGAGGGCGATGCGGTAGGCGGCCAGGCCGAGCGCCGGCAGCAGGGCGTCGACACGGGCGATGTCGGCCGGGGCGAAGCCTGCGGGGGCGTCCGAGGTCATGGAGAAGGCGGCGCCCAGCACGGCGTTCTCGCTCGGGTAGCGCAGCAGGCGCATGAAATAGTCCGTGCCGCCTTCGGCATGGAGCCGCCTCAAGAGGGGAAACCGCTCCACCCCCTCGCGCTCGCGCAGCAGGTAGCGCGCCGTGGTCTCGTCCCGGCCGATCAGATCGGCGATCGGCGAGGCGGCGAAGTCGGAATCGCCTTCCGCGCTGTGCCGGGTCTGCTCCAGCACCGCGCCGGTGCCCCGCCGCCAGATGGTGGTGATGGCGCGGAAGGTGGGGTCGACCATCGGCATGGCGACGGCGACCCGCGACAGCGGCAACCCGGCCCGGACCAGCCGCTCGCAGAAGCCCTCCAGCAGCTCTTCCAGAGCGGTCTCAGACATGCCGCGCTGGATGATCCAGGTCAGCAACTCGGCGAAGGGGTCGGTGAGATCGGCGCAGGGCGGCGGTGCGTGCATGAGGCGGAGCGAGCTTTCTGGCAGCGTTGGAAAGGGGCGGGCCGGCGACCGTCTCAGGTTCTTTACCTTAGGTTCATCGCACCGTCATGGCCGGCCGTTAAGCGGAGGGCAGGCCGGTGCGGCCGCGGGGACCATCGATGGCGGCAGCGCTCGAACTCGACCGGGTGAGCAAGACGTTCGGCGCCATGCGCGCAGTGGACGCGGTCTCGCTCAGCGTGGCGCCCGGCGAGCGGGTGGCGCTGATCGGCGCTTCGGGCTCCGGCAAATCCACCATGATCCGGCTTGCTGCCGGACTGGCGCTGGCCGATCGCGGCGGCGGCACGGTGCGCTCGTTCGGCGTGCCGGTGCAGGCCGATGGCCGGCTGGCCCGCGACGTGCGCCGCGCCCGGCGGCAGATCGGGCTGGTGTTCCAGCAATTCGCCCTGGTCGGCCGCATGAGCGTGCTGGCCAATGTGCTGGTCGGCGCGCTGGGCCGCATGCATGGCGTGCGCGGCACGCTCGGCCTGTTCAATGCGCACGAGCGGCGCACCGCGCTGGCGGCGCTGGCGGAGGTCGGCATCGCCGAACAGGCAGGCAAGCGCGCCCGCGAGCTTTCCGGCGGCCAGCAGCAGCGCGTCGCCATCGCCCGCGCGCTGATGCAGGGCGCCAGGCTGGTGCTGGCCGACGAGCCGATCGCCTCGCTGGACCCGAAATCGGCCAAGCGGGTGATGGACACCATGGTGACGCTGAGCCGCGACCATGGCATCGCGCTGGTGGTCTCGCTGCACCAGGTCGACTACGCCACCGCCTATTTCGACCGGGTGGTGGCCATGCGCGCCGGCCGCATCGTGTTCGACGGCCCGGCGGCGCGCATCACCCCCGCCTTTCTCACCGAGCTCTACGGCGCCAGCGCCGAGGAGCTGATTCTGCCGGTACCGGCGGCGCAGCCGGACCTGATCCCCGCCTGATGACTGGAGCGACCCCCATGAAGCGCCTTCTTGCCGCCGGCCTGATGCTGGCCGGGCTTTCCGTACCCTTGGCCGCACCTCTGGCCGCGCAGGAGCTGAAGCAGCTCAATTTCGGCTTCATCTCCACCGAATCCTCGGCCAACCTCGCCAAGAGCTTCGAGCCGCTGCTCAAGGACCTGGAAAAGTCCATTGGCATTCCGGTGAAGCCGTTCTTCGTCGGCGACTATGCCGGCGTGATCGAGGGCATGCGCTTCAAGAAGGTCGATATCGGCTGGTTCGGCAACAAATCGGCGATGGAAGCGGTGGACCGCGCCGGCGGCGAGGTGTTCGTGCAGACCGCCAAGCCCGACGGTTCGCGCGGCTATTATTCGGTGCTGGTGGTGAATGCCGACCGCTCCGACCTCAACAGCCTGAAGGACGTGCTGGACTGTTCCAAGGGCCTGACCTTCGGCAATGGCGACCCCAACTCCACCTCCGGCTTCCTGGTGCCGAGCTATTATGTGTTCGCCCTGAACAAGGTGGACCCCAATGGCTGCTTCAAGCGCGTGGTGACCTCCAACCATGAGGGCAACCTGCTGGCGGTGGCCAACAAGCAGGTGGATGTCGCCACCAACAACACCGAGAACCTGACCCGGCTGGAGCAGACCCGCCCGGCCGACCGCGCCAAGGTGAAGGAAGTGTGGCGCTCGCCGCTGATCGCCGGCGACCCGCTGGTGTGGCGCGCCGATCTGCCGGCCGACGTGAAGGCCAAGATCTACACCTTCTTCCTCACTTATGGCCGGCTCGGCACCCCGGAAGAGGTGGAGCGCGCCCGCGCGGTGCTGAAGGGCACCTCCGACGGCTGGGGCGTGTTCGTGCCGTCGTCCAACGCCCAGCTCTACCCGATCCGCCAGCTTGAGCTGTTCAAGGACCGCATCAAGACCGAGAGCAGCGACAAGCTTTCCGCCGACGAGAAGGCCAAGAAGATCGCCGAGATCGACGCCAAGCTGGCCGATCTCGACACGCTGGCCAAGAAGGCGCCGAGCATGTGAGGCCGGCCGGGCGGGACGGCTGTCCGCGACGCCCCGTTTCCCGGACAAGCTGCACGCAGTGCGGCGCCGATCCGGGACCCAGGGAGGGGTAGGCGAAGCCGCAAAATACTTATGTGAAGCGCCGTCGGCGGATCCTCCCCTGGGTCCCGGCTCGGCGCTTCGGCTTCGCCTCCGCTGGTCCGGGAAACGGCGCAGGCGACATGACGGGCACGGCTTCGGCCGTGCCCTTTGCTTGAGGGAACGCCACCATGCTCAGCCCAGACGCCGCCGCGCACCGCTCCGCCGACAGCGCGATGCCGGCACCGCCCGTGACCTCGCCGATTACCCGGCTGATGCAGTTGCTCGCCGGAGCGCTGGCCGTGGCGGTGCTGGTGGCGTGCTGGTACGAGGCGGAGATGAGCCCGGCGCAGCTGTGGGCCGACAAGGCCAACATCGCCACGCTGGGCGCCGAATTCCTGAGCCCCGATTTCACCGACTGGGACGTCTATGCCGACCGCATGGCGGAGACGCTGGCCATTGCGGTGTGGGGCACGCTGCTGGCGGTGATCGTCGGCGCGCCGCTGGGCATCGCCTGCGCCGACAATGTGGTGCCGCGCTGGGTGGCGTTTCCGGTGCGCCGGCTGATGGACGCGGCGCGCGCCATCAACGAGCTGGTGTTCGCGCTGATCTTCATCGCCGCGGTGGGGCTTGGCCCGTTTGCCGGGGTGCTGGCGCTGTTCGTGCACACCACCGGCGTCATCGCCAAGCTGTTCTCGGAGGCGGTGGAGGCGGCCGACCCGGCGCCGATCGAGGGCATTCGCGGCACCGGCGGCAGCTGGCTGCAGGAGATCGTCTACGGCGTGCTGCCGCAGGTGATGCCGCTGTGGATTTCCTATGCGCTGTACCGCTTCGAATCCAATGTGCGCTCGGCCACCGTGCTGGGCATCGTCGGCGGCGGCGGCATCGGCATGACCTTCAACGAGACCATGCGCGGCTTCGAATATGCCCAGGCGTCGGCGATTCTCATTCTGGTGATCGGCACGGTGTCCGTGCTCGACATCGCCAGCCAGCGCATCCGCAAGCGCTTCATCTGACGCGAACGGCCGCCGCGGGGAACCGCGGCGGCCGTTTTCGTGAACAAATGCGGTCGGCTCAGCGGCGGGCGCGGCGGCGCTGCTGGCCGAGGCCCATCTGCTTGGCGAGCTCCGAGCGGGCCGCCGCGTAATTCGGGGCGACCATCGGATAGTCGGACGGCAGGCCCCACTTTTCGCGATACTGCTCGGGCGTCAGATTGTACTGCGTGCGCAGATGGCGCTTCAGCGACTTGAACTTCTTGCCGTCTTCCAGGCAGATGATGAAGTCCGGCGCGATGGACTTCTTCACCGGCACGGCGGGCTTGGCCGGCTCGACCGCCGGTTCGGCCTCGCCTTGCGAGACGCGCTGCAGGGCGCCGAACACGTTGCCGATAAGGCTGGGCAGGTCGCCGGCGGCGACCGAATTGTTGCTCACATAGGCGGACACGATGTCCGCGGCGAGTTCAACATAGTTGATATGGGTGGAATCGCTCATTTGCTCTTCTTTGATCGTGGCGAGAGGGAGAGGGGCGAACAGGACGCTTCCAACTCCTGGACGGCGGCGCCGGCGGGCGCTCTTGCGGCTCTGCCGGTGTGTTGCGGCAATAAATTGACCCGGCACCGATTTGATCCAATGGAATAGAGGTGTGAGCCGCCCACTGCAAGAACTTTTGCGCGCTCCATTGTATTAAGCTGTGCAATCTCGGCATCTCGTCACTCGGAAACGTTCCAGAACCTGCCCGCCGACTCGGCTGTGCCATAAGCCGACTGGACTGCGCTTGCCGCGGGCGGCCGGGCACCGGTTCGTGAAGGGCGGGTGGTTGCGAGGCGGGGTCGGCTCATCTATCTGAGAGCCTGAACGAGGACCGCCGACCATGACCCAGACCGCGCATCGCCCCAAAGTGGTGAAGACCGACGCCGAATGGCGGGCGATCCTGACGCCCGAGCAGTATCGCGTGACCCGCGGCCAGGGCACCGAGTGCGCCTTCAGCGGGCCGCACCTCTCCCAGAAGGAGCCCGGTACCTATAGCTGCGTGTGCTGCGGCACGCCGCTGTTCCGCTCCGACGCCAAGTTCGAATCCGGCACCGGCTGGCCCAGCTTCTTCCGGCCGGTGGACGCTGACGCGGTGGTGGAGATCGACGACCACGCCTATGGCATGCACCGCATCGAGGTGCGCTGCGCCACCTGCGATGCCCATCTCGGCCATGTGTTCCCGGACGGGCCGCGCCCCACCGGCCAGCGCTATTGCATGAACGGCATCGCCATGACCTTCAAGGCCGAGGCCGGCGCTTGACCGTTCTGCACGGCGAGACGCTGGACGATCCGTTCGCCTGGCTGCGGGCCGCAAACTGGCGCGAGGTGATGCGCGACCCGGCAGTGCTGGACCCCGCCATCCGCGCCCATCTGGAAGCCGAGAACGCCGCCACGGACGCCTGGTTCGCGCCGCGCGCCGGGCTGCGCCGGCGGCTGGTGGCGGAAATGCGCGGGCGCATCAAGGAGGACGATTCCTCCGTGCCGGCGGCGGACGGGCCGTTCGCCTATTTCACCCGCTTCCGCGAGGGCGGCCAGCATGCGCTGTTCGCCCGCACCGCGCTGCCGGACGGCGCGGAACAGGTGCTGCTGGACGGCGACGCGCTGGCGGCCGGCCATGCCTATTTCCAGTTCGGCGGTGCGCGGCATGCGCCGGACCATGCGCGCCTCGCCTGGAGCGCCGACGAGGCGGGTTCGGAATATTATACGCTGCGGGTGCGCGACCTCGCCACCGGCGCGGATCTCGCGGACGTGGTGGGCGACACCACCGGCGACGTGCTGTGGGGCGCGGACGGCGGCCACCTCTATTACATCCGCCAGGACGCCGAACACCGGCCGAGCCATGTGTTCCGCCATGTGCTGGGCACCGATCCCGCCGACGACGTGCTGGTGTATGAGGAGCATGATGCCGGCTTCTTCGTCTCGCTGGACCGCACCCAGTCCGGCCGCTTCGGGCTGATCGCCTGCGGCGACCACGAGACCGGCGAGGTGCACCTGATCGATCTCGCCGATGCGGGCGCCGTGCCGCGGCTGGTGGCGGCGCGTGAGGCCGGCATCCGCTACGGCGTCGAGCACCACCCGGACCTCGATGGCGAGGATCGCCTGATCATCGACACCAATGCCGACGGCGCCGAAGACCTCAAGCTGGTGACCGCGCCGGTGGCGAGCCCTGAGCGGGCGAACTGGCGCGAACTGGTGCCGCACCGGCCGGGTTGCCTCATTCTGGCGCAGGCCGCCTTCCGCGGCCATCTGGTGCGGCTGGAGCGGGCGGAGGGGCTGCCGCGCATCGTGGTACGCACGCTGGCCGACGGCATCGAGCACGAGGTGGCGTTCGCCGAGGAGGCCTATTCGCTCGGCTTCGATGCCGGCTACGGCTTCGACACCGGCTCGATCCGCTTCACCTATTCCTCGATGACCACGCCGGCGGAGGTGTATGACTACGACCTCACCACCCGCCTGCGCGCGCTGCGCAAGCGCCAGAGCGTGCCATCCGGCCACGACGCGGCGGGCTACCGCACCCGCCGGCTGATGGCGAGCGCGCCGGACGGCGAAAGCGTGCCGGTGTCGATCCTCTACGCCGCCGGCACGCCGCTGGACGGCACCGCGCCGTGCCTGCTGTATGGCTATGGCGCCTACGGCATTTCGATTCCCGCCGGCTTTTCCACCGCGCGGCTGTCGCTGGTGGACCGCGGCTTCGTCTACGCCATCGCCCATATTCGCGGCGGCACCGACAAGGGCTGGCGCTGGTATCGCGAAGGCAAGCTGGCGCACAAGACCAACAGCTTCACCGACTTCATCGCGGTGGCCGAGCATCTCGTGGCCGAGGGCATCGTCGCGCCGGACCGCATCGTCGCGCAGGGCGGCTCGGCCGGCGGCATGCTGATGGGCGCAGTAGTGAACCTGCGGCCGGACCTGTTCGCCGGCATCCTTGCCGAAGTGCCGTTCGTCGATGTGCTGAACACCATGCTCGACGCCAGCCTGCCGCTGACGCCGCCGGAATGGCCGGAATGGGGCAACCCCATTCTCGACGCCGAAGCCTTTCGCCGCATCCGCGCCTATTCGCCCTATGACAATGTGACGGCGCAGGACTACCCCGCCATGCTGGTGCTGGCCGGGCTGACCGATCCGCGCGTGACCTATTGGGAGCCGGCCAAATGGGTGGCGCGGCTGCGGGCGCACAAGACCGACCGCCGGCCGCTGCTGCTGCGCACCAATATGGACGCCGGCCACGGCGGCGCCGCCGGCCGCTTCGACCGGCTGGAGGAAACCGCGCTGGGCTACGCCTTCGCGCTGGCGGCGGCGGGCGTGACCGAGAACTGAGCGCCCGCGTTTTATTTCCCAAGCGCGGAATATATGCCTTGACAGCGTAACGCTGCCGGGCTAAGGTTTGGCCATGCTCCAGATTTGCGCCTGACGGCGGTTCGCTGTTTCCCGGACAAGCTGCACGAAGTGCGGCGCAGATCCGGGATCCAGGGGAGAGTCGGCGAAGCCGCAGAATTCTGATTTGAAGCGCCTTCGGCGGTCTCAACCCTGGGCCCCGGATCTGCGCTTCGCCTTCGGCTCCGCTTGTCCGGGGCGCGGGCCGCACCGCTTCATCGCCAACGACATTTCAGCCGGCCGCATGGCCGGCTTTTTCGTGTCCGGAGACCGCCATGTCGATCCCCGCCCGCACCCTGTCGCCGGAAGCCGTCGACGAGGCCCGGCGGCTCTATGAGCACAGCCGGGTGCCGCTAACGAGGATCGCCGAAGGGCTCGGCATCAGCCGCAGCACGCTGAACCAGTATCGCCGGCGCTGGGGCTGGGTGCCGCGCGGCCAGCGCATTCCCGAGGGCGAGGCACCGACGCCGCCGCCCGATACCCGCGCCAACCGGCGGGCGCTGATCGCGCGGCTGGCCGCGCGGGTCGAGCGCGAAATCGCGGCGGTGGAGCAATTGATCGCCGCCGCCGGCCTGCAGCCGGGTGCCGGCAACGACGCCGAGCGCGCCGCCCGCACGCTCGCCGTGCTGGTGCGCACGCTGCGCGAACTGGCGGCGCTGGAGCGGGCCGAGCCGCCAAGCGAGGACGAGGAGGAGCCGCGTGACGCCGATACCTACCGACGCGAGCTTGCGGCAACGCTTGACCGCCTGCTCGCAGGCGGGGCGGCTCAATGAGCTGGCCGGCGCGCTCTCGCCGGCCGCGGCCGACTGGCTGGTGCATGCCTGGCCCGTGCTGGGGCGGGCCTCGCAGCTGCCGCCCGGCGCCGCGCAGGGCGGCGGCGACTGGACGGTGTGGCTGGTGCTGGGCGGGCGCGGTGCCGGCAAGACCCGCGCCGGGGCGGAATGGGTGCGCGGCATGGCGCTGGGCCGCCCGCCTTACACCGATCGGCCGGCCGGGCGCATCGCGCTGGTGGCCGAAACCATGGCGGATGTGCGCGAGGTGATGGTGGAGGGCGTCTCCGGCCTGCTCGCGGTGCATCCGCGCAATGAGCGGCCCCGCTATGAGCCGACGCGGCGGCGGCTGGAATGGCCCAACGGGGCGATCGCCCAGGGCTTTTCCGCCGAGGACCCGGAAAGCCTGCGCGGCCCGCAATTCGACGCCGCCTGGTGCGACGAGCTGGCGAAATGGCGCTATGCCGAGGCCGCCTTCGACATGCTGCAATTCGGCCTTCGGCTGGGTGCCAACCCAAGACAGGTGGTGACCACCACGCCGCGGCCGACCGCGCTGCTGCGCCGGCTGATCGCCGACCCGTTGAGCGCGGTGACCCGCATGGGGACCGCCGAGAACGCCGCCAACCTCGCCCCGCGCTTTCTGGAGACCGTGGTCGGCCGCTATGCCGGCACGCGGCTCGGCCGGCAGGAACTGGACGGCGAAATGGTCGAGGACCGGCCGGATGCGCTGTGGAACCGGGCGCTGCTGGAGGCCGCGCGCGAAACGGCGGCGCCGCCGCTGATCCGCATCGTGGTGGCGGTGGACCCGCCCGCCTCCTCTCGCGCCGGGGCCGATGCCTGCGGCCTGGTCGCCGCCGGGCTCGACGCCGAGGGGCTGGTCCATGTGTTGGCCGACGAGACGGTGCAGGGCCTGACCCCGGCGCAATGGGGCGCCCGCACCATCGCCCTTTACCACCGGCTCGCCGCCGACCGGGTGGTGGTGGAGGTGAACCAGGGCGGCGAGATGGTGCGCACGATTCTGGCCGGGCTCGATGCCGGCGTGCCGGTGCGCGAGGTGCGGGCGACGCGCGGCAAGTGGCTGCGCGCCGAGCCGATCGCCGCGCTGTATGAGCGCGGCCGGGTGCGCCACGCCGGCACCTTCCCGGCGCTGGAAGACGAACTGTGCGATTTCGGCACCGACGGCCTCTCGAACGGCCGCTCGCCGGACCGGCTCGACGCGCTGGTGTGGGCGGTGACGGCGCTGGCCTTGGGGCCGGCCGAGACCAGCCCGCGGGTGCGGCGGGTGTGAGGGCTGCGTCTCCCGCTCTCTCCTTCTCCCTCTCCCGCGTGCGGGGGAGGGTCGGGGAGGGGGCCCTGCGCCGGGCGTGAAGTTCGGTCGCGTCCGGCTGGACTTCCCCCTCCGATCCGCCTGCGGCCGGCCACCTCCCCCGCACGCGGGAGAGGGATAAGAGCGCTCCACCCCATCCGCGAGGACCCTCATGATCCCGTTACGCTTCCCGTTCGGCCCGCGTCGGCGCCCGCCCGCGCCGCCCGAGGCCAAGGCCAGCCGGACCGGGGCGCTGGTGGCGCTGGTGTCCGGCCACCGGCCGCGCTGGACGCCGCGCGACTATGCGGCGCTGGCCCGCGAGGGCTATGCCCGCAACGCGGTGGCGCATCGCTGCGTGCGCATGCTGGCCGAAGCGGTGGCCGCCATTCCGCTGACGCTGATGGAGGGGCCGCGCGAGGCGCTGGCGCACCCGCTGCTCGAACTGCTGGCGCAGCCCAATCCGCGGCTCGGCGGCGCCGGGCTGATCGAGACTCTGACCGGGCATCTGATGGTGGCCGGCAATGCCTATGTCGAGGCGGTGAGCGTCGACGGCCGGGTGCGCGAACTGCACGCGCTGCGGCCGGACCGCATGCGGGTGGTGCCGGGCGAGGACGGCTGGCCGGAGGCCTATGACTACACGCTGGCCGGGCGCAGCGTGCGCTTCGTGCAGGACGCCGAGCCGCTGCCGCCCATTCTGCACATCGCCTTGTTCAACCCGCTCGACGACCATTACGGCTTCCCGCCGCTGGAGGCGGCGCAGATGGCGCTCGACCTGCACAACGCGTCGAGCGCCTGGAACAAGGCGCTGCTGGACAACGCCGCCCGGCCTTCCGGCGCGCTGGTCTATGGCGGCGGCGCCAACCTTTCCGACGAGCAGTTCGACCGGCTGAAGGAGGAATTGGAGGCCAATTTCTCCGGCGCCGGCAATGCCGGCCGGCCGCTGCTGCTGGAAGGCGGGCTGGACTGGCGCCCGCTGTCGCTGAGCCCGAAGGACATGGACTTTCTGGAGGCGCGCAATGCGGCGGCGCGCGAGATCGCGCTGGCCTTCGGCGTGCCGCCGCTGCTGCTCGGCCTGCCCGGCGACAACACCTTCGCCAATTATGCCGAGGCCAACCGCGCCTTCTGGCGCCAGAGCGCGGTGCCGCTGGCCCGCCGCATCGCCGAGGCGCTGGCCGGCTGGCTCGGCCCCGCCTTCGGCGAGAGCCTGCGCCTGGTGCCCGACCTCGACGCCATCGAGGCGCTGGCCCCCGAGCGCGAAGCGCTGTGGCGCCGCATCAACGACGCCGGCTTCCTGACCGACGACGAGAAGCGCGCGGCGGTGGGGTACGGGGTGGAGTGAGGGGACTTCTCCCTCTCCCGCGTGCGGGGAGGCCGCGAGGCACTGCACTTCTCCCTCTCCCGCTTGCGGGGGAGGGCCGGGGAGGGGGAACCGGCGCAACGCGGGAGGTGCTGCTATGGCGGCGGTTGGTCCTGCTCGGTGCGCTTTGCGTGAGTACGCCGGCCGGTGCGCCGGTCCCCCTCCCAACCCTCCCCCGCAGGCGGGAGAGGGCTAAGAGGCATGGCTGAAACGCCGATCGCGGAGCCCCACCCATGGACACCCTGATCCGCACCTTCGCCGCGAAGGGCGACCTTGCGCATCTCGCGCTGCTGCTGTGGGCGCTCGGCGCCTCCATGCTGGCCTGGCGGGCGGTGCGGGAGCTGGCGGACAGCGCCCGCCGCTTCGACGACTTCGTGCGCGAGATCGCGCGCTTCAACGCCTTGTTCGGAGACGAGAAATGACCCGAGGCCCGACACCGCGCATCCGTGCTTTGCTGCCCGGCCGGCCGCGCCTGCCTTCCGCCGGGCGCGCCGGCGAGGCGCCGCAGGTGTTTCACAGTTTCACGCGCACCCTGGAAAAGCTGGAGCGCGCCGCGAGCACCCGCCGGCCGGCCAAGGACGGGGAGGGAGCATGAACGCACACGCTGCTCCCCCGCGCGCCGCGCGCCTGGAGACCAAGGCGCGGGCCGGCGCGCTTGCCGCCGTCGATGTCGACGGCAGCTTCGAGGGCTATGCCGCGCTGTTCGGCCGGGTCGATCTCGGCCGCGACCTCATCGCGCCCGGCGCCTTTACGGAAAGCCTGCGCCGGCGTGGGCCGGCCGGGGTGCGCATGCTGTTCCAGCACGATCCGGCCGAGCCGATCGGCGTGTGGCTGGAGCTGAAGGAGGACGCCAACGGCCTTTACGCCCGCGGCCGGCTGACGCCGGAGGTGGCCCGCGCCCGCGAGGTGCTGGCGCTGATGCGCGCCGGGGCGCTGGACGGGCTCTCCATCGGCTTCCGCACCGTCGAAGGCCGCACCGACCCGCGTTCGCGCGTGCGCCGGCTGTCCCGCGTCGATCTGTGGGAAATCTCGGTGGTCACCTTTCCGATGCAGCCGGACGCCCGCGTGGCGGCGGTGACGCGCGGCGCGCTGGCCGCCGCCATACGCCGCGGCGCGCAGCGGCTTTTCACCCCCCGTTTCCCCTCACCAGGATTGCACCATGCTTGAGACCAAATCTGCCGAAAACGCCCCCGAGGTGACGGCCGCCTTCGAGCAGTTCATGGGCGCCTTCGAGGCGTTCAAGGACGCCAACGACCAGCGCCTGGGCGAACTGGAGCGGCGCGGCGTCGATGCGCTGACCACCGAGAAGGTGGAGCGCATCAACACCGCGCTGGAGACGCAGAAGGCGCTGATCGACCAGCTCGTCGCCAAGGGCCGGCGCCCGGCGCTGGGCGGCGGACCGGAGCCGGAGCCGGCGGCGGCGCGCGAGCACAAGGCGGCGTTCGACGCCTATGTGCGCCATGGCGAGGCCGCCGGGCTGAAGCGGCTGGAGGCCAAGGCGCTGTCCGCCGGCGTCGCCGCCGATGGCGGCTACCTGGTGCCGGATGAGACCGAGCGCGAGATCGGAAAACGGCTCGCCGCGCTCTCCCCGGTGCGGGCGATCGCCGATGTGCGCACCATTTCCGGCGGCACATACCGCAAGCCGTTCATGACCTCCGGCCCGGCGGTGGGCTGGGTGGCCGAGACCGCCGCCCGCGCCCAGACCGCCAGCCCGGTGCTGGCCGAGCTCGCCTTTCCGGCGATGGAACTCTACGCCATGCCGGCGGCGACGCAGACCCTGCTGGACGATGCCGCGGTGAATGTCGACGACTGGATCGCCGCCGAGGTCGACGCCGCCTTCGCCGCGCAGGAGGGCACCGCCTTCATCACCGGCGACGGCACCAACAAGCCGCGCGGCCTGTTGAACTATGAGGCGGTGGCGGAAAACGCCTGGGTGTGGGGCAAGCTCGGCTATGTCGCCAGCGGCGCCGCCGGCGCCTTCCCGGCCGCCGCGCCGGCCGACCCGCTGATCGAGCTGGTCTATGCGCTGAAGGCCGGCTACCGGCAGAACGGCACCTTCCTGATGAGCCGGCGCACCCAGAGCGCGGCGCGCAAGCTGAAGGACGAGAACGGGCAGTATCTGTGGACCCCGCCGGCCACCGCCGGGGCGGCGCCCAGCCTGCTCGGCTTCCCGGTGGCCGAGGCCGAGGACATGCCGGACATCGGCGCCGGCAGCCTCTCGGTGGCGTTCGGCGATTTCCGCCGCGGCTACCTGGTGGTGGACCGGGCCGGGGTGCGGGTGCTGCGCGACCCCTATTCCGCCAAGCCCTATGTGCTGTTCTACACCACCAAGCGGGTCGGCGGCGGGGTGCAGGATTTCGACGCGGTGAAGCTGCTGAAATTCGCCGTGAGCTGAGCGCTTGGCTTGGCAGCGTTGAACGCTGCGACTAGAATCCCGGCGGGCTGGTGCAGCCCGCCGCTCGCGCCCGCACGGGTGTGGTGAATGCACCGAATGCCGCCCTCGCCCGATCCCTCATCGTTCGGCGAACCGGTCAGCAATGCGAGCGCTGATGCCACTGTTCGCCGACGACACGAGGATCGCGCCGATGCGCAGCTTCCGTAACGCCAAGGATATGGCCAAAGCCCTGCGTGCCGCCCTTGCGGCCGAGGGCACCGAGATCGCGCACGCCCGTGCGCTGGAAATCGTCGCCGCCCAGTTCGGCTGCGCCGACTGGAACACGCTTGCCGCCGCCATTGCGCGCGAGGAGGCGACGGGCACGGACGCGGGTGCCGCGTTCACCCAGGTGATCCCGATCTTCCGCATTTTCGACGAGGACAAGGCGCGGGAATTCTATGTCGGCTTTCTCGGCTTCGCCCTGGACTGGGAGCACCGTTTCGGCACCAATTTCCCGCTCTATGCGCAGGTGTCGCGGGCGGGCCTCAGCCTGCATCTGAGCGGCCACCACGGCGACGCCAGCCCCGGTTCCACCGCCTTCGTGGAGATGGCCGGCATCCGCGCCTTCCAGCGCGAGCTGGCGGCCAAGGACTACAAGCACATGAAGCCGGGCGTGCAGAACGAGCCCTGGGGGTTGGTCATGGAAGTGATCGACCCGTTCGGCAACCGCATCCGCTTCTGCGAGCGGCATAGCGGCTAGAGCAATATTCGATCACGTTGCATCGTATCCTGCGGCGGTAAAGTAGTTGGCACACTCGGCTGGGGTGAAGAGGTCGATCAGGCGGCCGATGACGTCCCACAAGCCGGAGACCGATCGCTCAGCGGCCTTTCGCAACA
>JBGGNI010000067.1:0-74059 GCA_041287585.1 Xanthobacteraceae bacterium | reverse complement strand
GACGGCAATATCGACAATATCCGCATGTTCGCGCGCTCGTCGGATTTCACCCGCATGCTGATCGATGTCGAGGTCTATGACCTGCGCCATCTCAATGGCATCGTCAGCGATCTGCGAGCCCGGCCGGTGGTTTCCATGGTGGAGCGGGTAAACGGCTGAGCCGCCGCATTTTCCGGCCGGCGTTCCGGGAACCCGCTCTGGGGCACGGCGTTGTGGTTCCGAACCCGAATTCGGAGGCCCGCAATGAACGCCGAAACCGCTCGTTCCGTGCTGCGTCTGGCCACCGGCCACGGCAAGCAGGCGCTTGGCCGCCTGATCGGCCACCCCGGTCTAC
This sequence comes from Xanthobacteraceae bacterium, assembly GCA_041287585.1. Taxonomy (GTDB): domain Bacteria; phylum Pseudomonadota; class Alphaproteobacteria; order Rhizobiales; family Xanthobacteraceae; genus Ancylobacter. The sequence goes on along the minus strand of JBGGNI010000067.1, from coordinate 73,725 downwards.
GTTCTGCCGGCGTTTTCGAGCAGTTGTCGGCCGAGGCAGCCTTGGCGTGCCAGCGGCAGCGCTCGGCGGCGCGCCGTGCTCTGCGGCCCGGCATGGCGCGCCTGCCGGCATAGCAGGCACCTCCGGTTCTTCGCATTTCGACCAGACGCTCCAGCGTACGGCTACGCGCTGCGCCGGAGCCATCCAGGACTTGAGGACATGACGATGCGCATTCACTTTGGTTTCCGCTTGGCGCTGGACTGCGCAAACCCGACGCCCGCGACCTTCCTGGTGGATGTCCACCCCTCGCGCAGCCGCGATGTCACGGTGCAGACTCCGGTGCTGGTGCGCCCGCATCTGCCCATGGCGACGGAGACCGACCTGTTCGGCAACATCAGCCGGCGCATGGTGCTGCCCGCCGGCCGCACCGTCATCGAGCATGACGGGGTGATCCTCGACAGCGGCGAGCACGACGTGGTGAATTTCGCCGCGCGGCAAACCCCGGTGGGCGATCTGCCGGCCGAGGCCATGCCTTTCCTCGTCGGCAGCCGCTATTGCGAAACCGACCTGATGGCGGGCGAAGCCTGGCGGCTGTTCGGCGGTGTGCCGGAGGGCTGGGCGCGCGTGCAGGCGATCTGCGACTTCGTGCACGACCATATCCGCTTCAATTACAACGACGCCGACTCCACCCGCACCGCGACGCGGGCCTATCAGGAGCAGCGCGGCGTGTGCCGCGATTTCGCCCATCTGGCGGTGACGTTCTGCCGGGCTATGAACATTCCGGCCCGCTACTGCACCGGCTATCTCGGCGATATCGGCGTGCCGCGCGATCCGGCGCCGATGGACTTCAGCGCCTGGTTCGAAGCCTATCTGGACGGTCGCTGGTACACTTTCGACGCGCGCCACAATATTCCGCGCATCGGTCGCGTCGTCATCGCCCGCGGGCGCGACGCGGCGGACGTCGCCATCGTCAGCACCTACGGCCCGCACTTCCTGGCAGGGTTCGAAGTGTGGACCGAAGAGATGGACGAGGTCGAGCAGGGCGCGACCGCGGCGGCCTGAACGTTCAGGTGACGGCCTTACCGGGATCGGCTATCACCGCAGCCGGTTCAAACAAGGCCGTTTCCCATGACGCAGGACGAGGTATTGGCGGAGTTCCGCGACGCGGGCGCGCTGATGGAAGGGCATTTCATTTTGTCGTCCGGGCTGCGCAGCCCGGTTTTCCTGCAGAAGATGTTCATCTTCATGGACCCGGTGCGCACCGCGCGGCTGTGCCAAGCGCTGGCGGAAAAAGCCCGCGCCGCTTTCGGGGCCATCGATTATGTGGTGTCCCCCGCGGTCGGCGGCATCGTGCCGGGCTATGAGACCGCCCGCCAACTCGGCGCCAAGGCGATGTTCGTCGAGCGGGAGGAGGGGCGTTTCGTGCTGCGTCGCGGCTTCACGCTGCCGGCCGGCGCCCGCGTGCTCATGGTCGAGGATATCGTGACCACCGGCCTGTCCTCGCGCGAATGTCTTGCCTCCATCGCCGAGCATCCGGCGCAGATAGTCGGCGCTGCATGCCTCATCGACCGCTCCGGCGGCCGAGCCGATCTCGGCGTGCCGATGGTCGCCCTAGCAACGCTCGACATTCCAACCTATTCCGCCGACGCCCTGCCGCCGGAACTGGCGTCCCTCCCGGCGGTTAAGCCCGGCAGCCGCGGTCTCTCGCAGGCGGCGACGTCGTGAAGATCGTCGCCCCGCTGCGCCTCGGCGTAAACGTCGATCACGTCGCCACCGTCCGCAACGCGCGCGGTGGATCGCTGCCCGATCCAGTGCGCGCCGCCGCACTGGCAACGGCCGCCGGTGCCGACGGCATCACCGCGCATCTGCGCGAAGACCGCCGCCACATTCGCGACGACGACATGCGCCGGCTGAAGGCCGAGCTCAGCGTGCCGCTGAATTTCGAGATGGCGGCGACCGACGAGATGGTGGCGATCGCCCTCGATGTTCGGCCGCACGCCTGCTGCCTGGTGCCGGAGCGGCGCGAGGAGCGCACCACCGAAGGCGGGCTGGACGTCATCGGCGGCGGGGCACTGCTCGCCGGCCGCATCCGTGCGCTCGCCGGCGCCGGCATAAGGGTGTCGCTGTTCGTCGCCGCCGACCCGGATCAGATCGCCGCAGCCAAGGCCGCGGGGGCCGCCGTGGTCGAGCTTCACACCGGCGCCTGGTGCGACGCGCTGGCCGAGGGGCACACCGCCGCCGCGGTCGCCGAGTTCGAACGCCTGCGTAGCGCGGCCGTGCGGGCGGCCGGCCTCGGCCTGGAAGTGCACGCCGGCCATGGGCTCGATTTTGCCACCGCCGAGGAAATCTCGGCCTTTCCTGAGCTGCGCGAGCTCAATATCGGCCATTTCCTGGTCGGCGAGGCGATCTTCGAGGGTTTCGAGACCGCCATACGCCGCATGCGCCAGGCCATGGCCAAGGGGCGCGCCACCGTGCGCCGGGGGGCGGCGTGATTCTCGGCATCGGCTCGGACATCACCGACGTTCGCCGCATCGCCAAGACGCTGGAGCGGCACGGCGAGCGCTTTCTCGACCGCGTCTTCACGCCCGTAGAGCGTGCGAAGTCGGATCGCCGGGCGCGGCGCGCCGAGAGCTACGCCAAGCGCTTCGCCGCCAAGGAAGCCTGCGCCAAGGCGCTGGGCACCGGGCTGTCGCACGGGGTGTTCTGGCGGGACATGGGGGTGGTGAATTTGCCGTCCGGCCGGCCGACTTTGGTGCTCACCGGCGGAGCCGCGGTGCGGCTGGCGGCGCTGGTGCCGGAGGGCCATGAGGCGCGGATCGACCTCACCATTACCGACGACGGACCGCTGGCGCAGGCCTTCGTCATCATCAGCGCCGAGCCGAAAGCCGGCTGAGCGTGCCCCAGCGTCAGATCGACGGATCGTGAATTGGCCGCGTTGCCGCAGGCCCGGCGAGCGTTTATAGGAGCGCATGTCCCGCCGGCTACGGTGGACCGTCCACTCCGGCGCCTTATGGACAGACCTATGACTCCGACTACGGATTCGAAGAAGGAAGGCGGATTCGGCGAGACCGTCCGCGTTGTCTTTCACGCCTTCCTCATCGCCATCGTCATCCGCACCTTCCTGTTCCAGCCCTTCAACATCCCCTCGGGATCGATGAAGGAGACGCTGCTGGTGGGCGACTATCTGTTCGTCTCCAAGTTCAGCTACGGCTACAGCCGCTTCTCCTTCCCGTTCTCGCCGCCGCTGTTCGACGGCCGGCTGTTCGGCAGTTCGCCGGAGCGCGGCGATGTGGTGGTGTTCAAGCTGCCGCGCGACGAGACCACGGATTACATCAAGCGCGTGATCGGCCTTCCCGGCGACCAGATCCAGATGATCGACGGTGTGTTGAACATCAACGGCAAGCCGGTGAAGCGCGAGGCGGCCCCGGACTGGATGGACGACGAAGGCAACGGCAATGTGCAGCGCGTGAAGCGCTGGACGGAGACGCTGCCGAACGGCGTGAGCTACCACACGCTCGACCTGGTTTCCGGCGGCTTCTACGACAATACGCCGGTCTACACCGTGCCGCCCGGCCATTATTTCATGATGGGCGACAATCGCGACAACTCCACGGACAGCCGCGTGCTGAGCCAGGTCGGCTATGTGCCCTACCAGAACCTGATCGGCCGGGCGCAGGTCATCTTCTTCTCGGTCGGCGAAGGCGAGCCGGCGTGGCAGTTCTGGAAATGGCCCTGGACGGTGCGCTGGAGCCGCATCTTCTCCCTGGTGCGATGAGCAGCCGCAGCCCGGCTTCCGCCGATGAACATCCGGCCGCCGACAATCTTGCGGCCTTGGAGGCGCGGCTCGGCCACGCCTTCACCGACCGCACCGGCCTCGCTCTGGCGCTCACCCACATCAGCGCGGTCACCAGCGTGCGCGGGGGGCCGCCGCGCACCCGCAGCTATCAGCGCCTGGAATTTCTCGGCGATCATGTGCTGGGGCTTGTCGTCTCCGACATGCTGTTCCAGGCCTTCCCGGACGGCGACGAGGGCGACCTGTCGCGCCGGCTTGCCGAACTGGTGTGTGAGGAGGCGTGCGCGGAAGTCGCGCTGGAGATGGGCGTGGCGCCCTATATCCGGCTGGGCTCCGGCGAAGCCAAGGCCGGCGGGCGCAAGCGCCAGCCCATTCTGGCCGACATCGCCGAATCGGTGCTCGCCGCGGTCTATCTCGACGGCGGCTTTCCGGCGGCGCAGGCCCTGGTGGAACGCTTCTGGCGGCCGCGGATTGCCGCAGCACGCCATGCCCAGCGCGACCCCAAGACCGCCTTGCAGGAATGGGCGCAGGCGCGCGGCTTGCCCACTCCGGTGTATAAGCTGGTGGAGCGGCAAGGCCCGGACCACAGCCCGGAATTTCGTATCGCCATCGAATTGCCCGGCTTCGCGCCGGTGGAAGGTTCCGGCCGTTCCAAGCAGAGCGCTCAGAAAGCGGCTGCCGGCGCCTTTCTGGAACAGGTGAAGCCATGAACGACATCACACATGCCGCCGCCCCGACCCGCTGCGGCTTCATCGCCCTCATCGGCGCGCCGAATGCCGGCAAGTCGACCCTCACCAATGCGTTGGTCGGCACCAAGGTCTCGATCGTCTCGCACAAGGTGCAGACCACCCGCAGCCTGGTGCGCGGCATCGCGCTGGAAGGCCCCTCCCAGATCGTGCTGGTGGACACGCCCGGCATCTTCGCGCCCAAGCGCCGGCTGGAGAAGGCCATGGTGCGTTCCGCCTGGGGCGGGGCAGGGGACGCCGATATCGTGATGCTGCTGATCGACGCCCGCGTCGGCGTCACCGAGGAAGTGGAGGCCATCCTGCGCGGCCTCGCCGAGGTGGGGCGCCCGCGCGCGGTGGTGCTGAACAAGATCGACCTCGTCAAGCGCGACAGCCTGCTGGCGCTCACGGCCGATATTTCGGCGCGCCTGCCATTGGAGCGCATCTTCATGGTGTCCGCGCTCACCGGAGACGGCCTGCCGGAAATGCGCGCCTGGCTCGCCGCCACCGTGCCGCCGGGGCCGTGGCTCTATCCGGAGGACCAGATCTCCGACGCGCCGATGCGCATGCTGGCGGCCGAGATCACCCGCGAGAAGCTGTTCCACCGCCTGCACGACGAGCTGCCCTACCGCTCCACTGTGGAGACCGATTCCTGGACCGACCAGCGCGACGGTTCGGTGCGCATCGAGCAGACCATCTTCGTCGAGCGCGAGAGCCAGCGCAAAATCGTGCTCGGCAAGGGCGGCGAGACCATCAAGGCGATTTCCAGCGGCGCGCGGCTGGAGCTGGCCGCCATTCTGGAGGCCAAGGTGCACCTGTTTCTGTTCGTGAAGGTGCGCGAGAACTGGGCCGACGATCCGGAGCGCTACCGCGAAATGGGCCTCGAATTTCCGCGCAGCGACTGAGCATGGAATGGGTCGACGACGGCATCGTTCTGGGCGTGCGGCGGCACGGCGAGGGCAATGCCATCGTCGAGCTGATGACGGCCGCGCACGGGCGCCATCTCGGCCTGGTGCGCGGCGGCAGTTCGCGACGGCAGGCGCCGCTGATCCAGCCCGGCAACGGCGTGCGGGCGACCTGGCGGGCGCGGATCGACGAACAGCTCGGCGCCTATGTGCTGGAAGCCACCCGCTCGCGCTCCGATCGGCTGATGGCGCACGCCCACGCCGCCTTCGGCTTCCAGCACGTTTCCGCTCTGGTGCGACTGTTGCCGGAACGCGACCCGCATCCGGCGCTGCACGCGGTGCTGGACGTGATCGTCGACCGGCTGGACGATGCACATCTCGCCGGCCCGCTGGTGGCTCGCTTCGAGCTGCTGATGCTGTCGGAACTCGGCTTCGGGCTCGAACTGGACCAGTGCGCCGTCACCGGCGGGCGCAACGATCTGCTCTATGTCTCGCCGAAGACCGGCCGTGCCGTAAGCCGGGATATCGGCGAACCCTGGCAACGCCAATTGCTGGCGCTGCCGTTTTTCCTGGTCGGCGAGCCGAGCGAAATGCCGGCCGGCGCCGATCTTGCCGCGGCCTTCGACCTGACCGGCTACTTCCTGCTGCGCCGTGTGTTCGAGCCGCGCGGCCTCGCCATGCCGGACACCCGCGCGGCGTTCATCGGCGCGTTGGCGCGAGCCGTTGAAGCGCAGCGGCGTTAGCGCGGCGGCTCAGCCTTCCAGAAACTCGACGGCGCCGCTGTCGAGGTCGTAATAGGCCGGCACGACCTTCACTTTGCCCTCATGGACCAAGTGGGAAAGTATCGCGCTCTCTTGCAGAATGCGTTCGGCGCCGGAACGGGCGTTCTGCCTGACTGTCAGATCGACCAGGTCACCTGGATGATGCTGCTCGGCAAGCGCGATCGGGATGATCGACTGCACCATTTTGCCGATCGCTCCTTCAAGCTGCGTGCCCTTGGTCGCAACCTCGCAGGCCGCAGCGACGGCACCGCAGCGCCTGTGCCCCATCACCACGACTAGCGGCGCGTGCAGATGCTCGGCGCCGTACTCGATGGTGCCGAGCACATCGGTGTCCAGCACGTTTCCGGCATTGCGGGCGACAAACAGCTCGCCCAATGTGACCCCGCCAAAGATGAGCTCGGGGGTCACCCGGCTATCGGCGCAAGTCAGAACGATGGCCCAGGGCGCCTGGCTCTTTGCGATATCCTGACGGCGCGTGGCCAGATTGGCGGCACAGGACGCGGCATCGGCGACGAACCTGGAATTGCCGGCCTTAAGCCGCTCAAGTGCGATTTCCGGCGTCGGCGGCGCGTCCGCGGCAAAGGCTTTTCCGCCCAGAGCCAGACTGCCGGCCGCCGATGCGGCTATGCCGAGCCCGGCCATCTTGAACAAGGACCGGCGGCTTAAGTGTGCGACATCGCAGGTCAGGCACATCCAACGAGATCCTCTGAGGTGAAGCCGCCGGCACATTGGGCCGGAGATCGGGCAACACTACAGTGGTCAAATGGTACCTACAAGCCGCTGCCTCAGGATTTTCGCTCTGGGCAGGAACATTTGTCCTGTCCTATGAGTGACTTAACCTAACGTTACGTGTCAGAACGTGGCGGCATTCCGCAATGCCGCCACGCTTATTCAATCGTCACGGTCCGCGCCTTGTACCGCGGCCCGGCTCAGCGATAGATCGGCCGACCATAGCCATAGGACGGCCCCTGGTGGTAGCGCGGCGCGTTGCGGTGCTGCGAATAATACGGCCCGTCATAGCGGCGCTTGCCGACCCACACCCGATCGCAATCGCGCACCTTTGTGCGATAGGGCTGGCCGTAGCGATTGTGGCGCCACACGCTGCGCGTATTGCAGACCCGACGCCACGCCACATCCTGCACCAGCGGTGCATAGGCCGGCGCGCTGGAGATCGGCGTGGGCGGAGCGGCGAAAGCGGACCCGGCGGCAAGCAGAGACAAGCCAACCGAACCGATTGCGGCGATCATGAACTTGCGCATCTCTAAATCTCCTGAACGATGAGCGACCTCATCGCACTAAAACCTAGCAATCGATTTAGTTCCGATAATGTTGATTTCGACGTTGTTTCGACATCGATCTGAATGCGCGTTCACGTAACGTTAGAAATTGTGGCAAACTCCAGGCATTGCTATTATAATACCGAAATTATGTTACGAATTGAGAGGATCCGTGATCGAGATGACAGGATTTTAATCTCGGTCGTGCCGACGCCTTCGCGCCGGCCCGCCGCACGCGGCTGGGGATGGCGCGCCGCGGGCTTTGTTCGTGGCTTGTTCTTTCGTCGTCTTCGCGTTAGCGAGAGACATGGGCGAGAGGACGATTCCACCGGGCGGCGGCTCCATAGAGCCGGTCGGCCTGAAGGCGGCGCTTGAGGAGCGCTACCTCGCCTATGCGCTCTCCACCATCATGCACCGGGCGCTGCCGGACGCCCGTGACGGACTGAAGCCGGTGCACCGCCGCATCCTCTACGGCATGCGGCTGCTGCGGCTGGACCCCGGCGGCGGATTCCGCAAGTCCGCCAAGATCGTCGGCGACGTGATGGGCTCGTTCCACCCGCACGGCAATGTGGCGATCTATGACGCCATGGTGCGGCTGGCGCAGGATTTCGCGCAGCGCTATCCGCTGGTCGACGGGCAGGGCAATTTCGGCAATATCGACGGCGACAACGCCGCCGCCGACCGCTACACCGAAGCGCGCATGACCGAGGTCGCGCGCCTGATGCTGCAAGGCATCGACGAGGACGCGGTCGCCTTCCGCCCCAATTATGACGGCACCACCGAAGAGCCGGTGGTTCTGCCCGGCGCGTTTCCCAATCTGCTGGCTAACGGTTCCACCGGCATCGCGGTCGGCATGGCGACCTCGATCCCGCCGCACAATGCGGCCGAGCTGATCGACGCCGCGCTGCACCTCATCGACCATCGCGACGCCGGCACGGATGAGTTGCTGCGCTTCGTGCAAGGGCCGGACTTCCCGACCGGCGGCGTCGTCATCGAAAGTCCGGCGGCGATTGCCGATGCCTATGCCACCGGCCGCGGCGGCTTCCGCCTGCGGGCGCGCTGGCACAAGGAGGAGACCGGGCGCGGCACCTATGTCGTCGTCGTCACGGAAATTCCCTACACGGTCGCCAAATCGCGGCTGGTGGAGAAGATCGCCGATCTGCTCAACGAGAAGAAGCTGCCGCTGCTGGCCGATGTGCGCGACGAATCGGCGGAGGATGTCCGCCTGGTGCTGGAGCCGCGCGCGCGTGCCGTCGATGCCGAATTGATGATGGAGAGCCTGTTCCGGCTCACCGAGCTGGAGATCCGCTTTCCGCTCAACATGAATGTGCTGGTCGGCGGGCAGGTGCCCAAGGTCGTCAGCCTGCGCGAGGCGCTGCTGGAATGGCTGGACCACCGCCGCGACGTGCTGCTGCGCCGCTCGCGCCACCGTCTGGCTGAGATCGAGCACCGGCTGGAGGTGCTCGGCGGCTATCTGATCGCCTATCTCAACATCGATGAGGTGATCCGCATCATCCGCGAGGAGGACGAGCCAAAGCCGGCCATGATGGCGCGGTTCGAACTCACCGACGTGCAGGCCGAAGCCATCCTCAATATGCGGCTGCGTGCCTTGCGCAAGCTCGAAGAATTCGAGATCCGCAAGGAGCATGACGCGCTGTCCAAGGAGAAGGCGGGCATCGAGAAGTTGCTCGGCGCCGAGCCGCTGCAGTGGAAGACGGTCGCCTGGCAGCTCGCCGAGACCCGCAAGACCTTCGGCCCCGACACCGCGCTCGGCCGCCGTCGCACCGGCTTCGGCGTCGCGGCTGCCCATGCGCCGGACGCGGTGAGCGAAGCCCTGGTGGAGCGCGAGCCGGTCACCGTGGTGGTGTCGCAGAAGGGCTGGGTCCGCGCGCTGAAGGGCCATGTCGCCGACCTTTCAACGCTCACCTTCAAGGGCGACGACGCGCTGCGTTTGGCGTTCTTCACCGAGACCACGGCCAAGCTCATGGTGTTCGCCACCAATGGCCGCTTCTACACACTGGAAGCCTCCAAGTTGCCGGGCGGACGCGGCCATGGCGAGCCGCTGCGGCTCTCGGTCGACATGGAGCAGGAGGCCGATCTCGTGTCGGTGTTCCCCTACCAGGGTGGGCGCAAGTTTCTGGTCGCGGCGAAGGACGGCCGCGGCTTCGTGGTGGCGGAAGACGATTGCCTCGCCAACACCCGCAAGGGCAAGCAGGTGCTCGGCGCGGACCTTCAGGACGCCTGCGCGGTGGTGCCGGCTTCGGGCGACACAGTCGCGACCATCGGCGAGAACCGCAAGCTGCTGCTGTTCCCGCTGTCGCAGGTGCCGGAAATGTCGCGCGGGCGCGGCGTGCGGCTGCAGCGCTACAAGGATGGCGGCCTGTCGGACGTCAAGGTGTTCGCCCGCAAGGACGGCCTGACCTGGACCGACACCTCCGGCCGCACCTGGACGGTGGCCGAACTCACCGACTGGCAGGGCGACCGCGCCGGTGCGGGAAGGTTGCCGCCGAAGGGGTTTCCGCGGAACAACAAGTTCGGGTGAGGCTCACCCCTCCACCCGTTCCCACCCCCGCGGCGCAAGGCGCTCCTGGGGGAGGAAGCGGCGCTTGTAGTCCATCTTGCCGGAGCCATCGACCCAATAGCCGAGATAGACGTAAGGCAGGCCCAGCGCTTTCGCCTTCGCTATATGGTCGAGGATCATGAAGGTGCCGAGCGAGCGGGCGGGCGCCTCGGGCTCGTAGAAGGAATAGACCATGGACAGGCCGTCGGCGAGCACGTCGGTCAGCCCCACGGCGTAGAGCGAGCCGTGGCCGCGCCCGTCCACCGCGCTCTGTGCGTCGCGCCGGCGATACTCGACCACGCGGGTGCGCACATGGCTGTCCTCGACCATCATCGCATAGTCGAGCACGGTCATGTCGGCCATGCCGCCGTCGCCGTGGCGGGTGTCGAGATAGGCGCGGAACAGCGAATATTGCTCGGCGGTCTGGATCGCCGCCCGCATGTCGCCGATGAGGTCGGCATTGGCCTCGACCACGCGGCGGAAGCTGCGGGTGAGCCGGAACTCGTCGACGCACACCCGCACCGATACGCAGGCGCGGCACTGCTCGCAGGCCGGGCGATAGGCGATGGACTGGCTGCGGCGGAAGCCGCCATGGGTCAGAACGTCGTTCAGATGCGAGGCCCGCTCGCCGACCAGATGCGTGAACACCTTGCGTTCCTCGCGGCCCGGCAGATAGGGGCAGGGCGAGGGCGCCGTGAGGTAGAATTGCGGTGTGTCGCGCGGGTGCTCGGTCACGGTTTCGCGTCAGGTGTCTCGCTGCGGCCTCGATACTGGCAGGATTGCGCGCCGGCGCGCCGACGTCAAAGCCCGTTCGCGCAAAAAGTCAGTAGTGTTGCCGCAAGCGCGCAGCCCGTGCCGGGGTGTTGACCACCACCGTGCCCAGCAGCAGGTCGTGCAACAGCCGGCGCCGGCCGTTGAACAGCGCGACCAGCAGCACGAACGGCGTCAGCAGGCTCACCGACACCCAGAAGAACACCACGCTCATCATGGCCAGCAGGCCGTACATCGGCGCGCCGTACCAGAGCCGCATCTCGATATCCACCGCCCGCATGCCGAGCGTCGCCGAATGCGCGCCGCCCAGTGTGAGCCCGGCATAGGCCACGGCCCAGATCACGAAGGCGGGGCCGAGCAGCCCAAACAGAAACCAGCCCAGCCCCAGCGTGACGATGCCGAACACGAAGATGAAGAACCCCGCCAGCACGATCGGCCCGATGATGATCACGGCGTCGATGAGGAACGCCATGAACCGGCGCGACAGCACGCCCTCAAAATATTCCGGCTGCGTCACCGGGTCGAAGGCATAGGGCTTCGGTGCCTGGGAAGAACCGTAAAGATGCGTCTCGGACATGGTCGCCTCGGCAAGGATGCTGCAATGCAGGTGGTGCGCGTGTGGCCTTGCGTCAAGCGCCCGCCCGCTTCAGTTTCCCGAGCGCCAGTCGATGCGCACAACGTCCATGCCCGCGGCGATCAGGGCGCGGTGGACCTGTTCGGCGTGCAGCCGATCGCGGGTTTCCACCGTCACATCGAGGCGGGCGCCCTTGGCGTGCACGTCGAGAAAGTGCCGCTTGTGCTCCACTTCGAGAATATTGGCACCAAGGCCGCCGAGCAGGGTCGAAATGATGCCGAGCTCGCCGGGCCGGTCCAGCATGGAGAAGCGGAACGAGACGATGCGCTCCTCGCGTTCCAACTCGCGCAGCATGATGGAGGCGACGATGCGCGGGTCGATATTGCCGCCGGACACCACCAGCCCCACCTTGCGGCCGCGATAGCGCTCCGGGTCGGCCAGCAGCGCAGCAAGGCCCGCGGCACCGGCGCCCTCCGCCAGCGTCTTCTGCTGCGTGAGGAACAAGTTCACCGCACGCTCGAAGGTCGGCTCGTCCACCAGCACCACATCGGAAACCAGCGCCGAGACGATCTCGCGCGTCAGCACCCCGACATTGCGCACGGCGATGCCCTCGGCCAGCGTGGCACCCTCGCAGGGGCGGCTCTGCTGGTGCAGCGCGTTCCACATCGCCGGATAGAGCGTGGTCTCGACGCCCACCAGCTCGATATCCGGCCGCAGCGCCTTGGCCGCCACCGCCATGCCGGAAATCAGCCCGCCGCCGCCGATCGGCACCAGCAGTGCGTCCAGTTCCGGGGCATCCTCCAGCATTTCCAGCGCAACCGACCCTTGGCCGGCGATCACCCGCTCGTCATCATAGGGGTGCACCCACACCAGCCGCTCGGCGCGTGCGATGCGGTCGGCCTCGTCGCTGGCGTCCGCCACCTGTTCGCCGTGGAGCACGACGCGCGCGCCATGGGCTTGCGTCGCCGCGACTTTGACGATCGGCGTGTGCTTGGGCATGACGATGGTGGCGGCGATGCCGAGCCGGGTGGCATGGTAGGCCACCGCCTGGGCATGGTTGCCGGCGGACATGGCGACGACGCCGCGCGCGCGCTCCTGCGGCGAAAGGCTGGCGAGCTTGGCCAGCGCGCCGCGCTCCTTGAAGCTCGCCGTGACCTGAAGGTTCTCGTATTTGACGAAAACCTGCGCGCCGGTCAGCGCGGAAAGGCGCGGTGCCGGCAAGGTCGGGGTGCGCAGCACCGCACCGGCGAGCACCTCGCGCGCGGCGGCGACATCGGCGGCGGAAACGGGCAGGCTCATGGGGCGGCTCAGACTTCACGCGGCGTCGGCACTGCCTGACCGAGCAGGCCGCCCGGCCGCAACACGAGGACGATGGCGAGAAGACAATAGGTCACCGTGTCGCGATACACGAAGTTGAAGGTCGCCGACCAGAGTGTTTCGACGCCCGCGACGATCACGGCACCGAGAAAGGCGCCCGGAATCGAGCCCAGCCCGCCGATCACCGCCGCGACCAGCGCCTTCAGCGTGAGTCCCAGCCCTTCGCCGGGCGTCACCGTGCCATAGCCGATGACGGTGATGGCCCCGGCCAGCCCGGCGCAGGCGCCCGAGACCAGAAAGGTGGCGCCGAGCAGGCGGGGCGGCGAGATGCCGGCCATTTGCGCCATCAGCGGATCGTCCGCAAAAGCCCGCCAGTTCCGGCCGAAGCGGGTGAAGCCGATCAAGCCCAGCACCCATGCCGCGCCCATCAGGCCGAGGCCCGCCGCCAGCATCTGAGCCGGCGTTACCGTTGCGGCGAATGCCGCGTCGCCGGCGAAGGGCAGCGGCGTGTTGAGCAGCGGCGGCAGCCAGGTCTCGCGCAGCCGGCCGGTGGTCCGCAGAAACTCGCCGAGCGCGATCGCCAGCGCGACGGTGCCCACCATCACCGGCTGCGGCGAGCGCGAGCGGGTGGCGAGCGGGATGACGATGCCGCGCCCGACTACCCAGCTCAGCCCCGCCGCCAGCGCCACGCCACCGCCCAGCGCCGCGGCCAGCTCCGCGCCGCCTGGCCGGCTCCAGGCGATGAGTGCCCCCATCAGCGCCAGCATGCCGGACCCGCCGGCGACCGCGATCTCGCCGAACGCAAGATTCACCCGGCCAAGCAGCCCGTGCACCAGCGCAAAGCTGGTGGCGACCAGCCCATAGACGCCGATCAGCATAAGTCCGTTCAAGCTCTGCTGCAGCCAATAGGCGGCGCGCGCCGGCATGGCGATGGCGGGCGGCACGGCGGCCTCCGGCGCAAGCGGCAGCCACCAGCGCTTGAGAATATAGAGCCGCACGTCGCTCACCGGTCCGGCATCGGTGTCGAGCCCTATGAGATCGATCCGTCGCGGTCCCGCGGCGGCGGCGAAGCGGCACAGCAGCGCATGGGGGCGGGCCCCCGTGGCATCGCGCACGATGTAGCGCAGCCTCAGGCTCGCCGGCTGGCCGGGCACCGGCGCGAGGTCCGTTTCGCGGAGGGCGACATCGTCCTCATACAGTCCCGCCGCTGCCGCCCGGCACAGCCGCGACTGATCGGCGTCGCGGACAGTACCGCAGCCGGCCAGCAGCACAGCGAGTCCGAGGGCAGCGAGGGCGCGCAGCAGCATGGTTCGTCGGGCGCCCGCTCGGGCGCCGGGTCAGGCCCGGCGGGCGAGCGCCTCGGCGACGCGGGGCGCGAAATAGGTCAGCACGCCATCGGCACCGGCGCGCTTGAAGGCGATCAGGCTTTCCATCATGGCGCGGTCGCCGTCGAGCCAGCCGTTCCGCGCCGCCGCCTCGATCATCGCGTACTCGCCGGACACCTGGTAGGCGAAGGTGGGCAGCCCGAACGTGGTCTTGAGACGGTGCACGATGTCGAGATAGGGCAGGCCGGGCTTCACCATCAGCATGTCGGCGCCCTCCTCGATGTCGAGCGCGGCCTCGCGGAGCGCCTCCTCGCCATTGGCGGGGTCCATCTGATAGGTGCGCTTGTCGCCCTTGAGGCAGCCGGTGGAGCCGACCGCATCGCGAAACGGCCCGTAGAACGCCGAGGCGTATTTGGCGCTGTAGGCGAGAATCTGCACGTCGCCATAGCCGGCGCGGTCCAGCGCGCGGCGGATGGCGCCGACCCGCCCGTCCATCATGTCGGAGGGGGCGATGACGTCGGCGCCGGCTTCCGCCTGCACCAGCGCCTGCTCCACCAGCACCGCCACGGTGTCGTCGTTGAGAATGCGGCCGTCCTCGGACAGCAGCCCGTCATGGCCATGGCTGGTGTAGGGGTCGAGCGCGACATCGGTGATGAGGCCGATCTCCGGCACCTCGGCCTTGATGGCGCGCAGCGCGCGGCACACCAGATTGTCACGGTCCAGCGCCTCGGCGCCGTCCGGCGTACGCCGGGCCGGATCGGTATAGGGAAACAGCGCCAGCGCCGGAATGCCGAGCCGGGCCGCGCGTTCGGCTTCGCGCACCGCCTGGTCGACCGACAGCCGGTCGACGCCCGGCATGGAGCTGACCGCGGTGCGGGCCTCGTGCCCGTCCATCACGAACAGCGGCCAGATCAGGTCGGCGGTGGTCAGCGTGCACTCGCGCACCATCTGCCGCGCCCATTCCGTCTTGCGGTTGCGGCGCGGGCGCTGCACCAGATCGAGACGGGCAGGGGTTTCCGGCCGGGCGAGGGGCACGCCAGGCGTCGGCCGCGGACGGGCGAAGGGAATGGGCATCGGCACGCTCGTTTGACCAGTTTCGAAGGCTTATAACCTGTTACGGGAGCACGCGCGAGCCAAACGGATCGGCTTCGGCCTTTCATGCGGCTGCCGAAGGCGCTATGCCGCAGGGCGTGCACTGATGCCATGCGGGAGATGCGGGAATCGTGACCGGTATGAGCGACATACGTTTCGAGCGGCGCGGCGCGGTGGGCCTCGTCACCCTCGACCGCCCGAAGGCGCTCAACGCGCTGTCCCACGACATGGTGCGCCGGATGCGGACCGCGCTCGACGAATGGGCCACCGATCCCGAGGTCGCCCAGGTGGTGCTGCGCGGGGCGGGCGAGCGTGCCTTCTGCGCCGGCGGCGACGTGCGCGCCATCTGGGCGCTGGGTCGTGCCGGGCGGATCGAGGAAGCGCGCCAGTTCTTCCGCGACGAGTACGCGCTGAACCTGGCGATCTCGCGCTACCCCAAGCCCTTCATCTCGCTGGTGGACGGCCTGTGTTTCGGCGGCGGGTTCGGCCTTTCCGGCCATGGGCGGTTCCGCGTGGCGGGCGAGCGGGTCGGCTTCGCCATGCCGGAGATCGCCATCGGCCTTTACCCCGATGTCGGCGCCGGCTTCGTGCTGCCGCGCCTGCCGGGCTGGAGCGGCATCTGGCTCGGACTCATCGGCGCGCGAATCGGCCTGTCCGACGCGATGGCTCTCGGCCTCTACAGCCACCATGTGCCAGCCGAGCGCTGGGACGATCTCGTGGAGGCGCTCGCCGCCGGAGATTCGGCCGGCGACGTGCTGGACCGTTTCGCCGCGGTGCCGCCGCTGCCCTCCCTGGCGCCGCTCTATCCCTTCATCGACCGTGTCTTCGCCGGCGGCAGCGTCGCGGCGATTCTCGCCGCCTTGGACCACGCCGCGGCGGGCGAGGGGATCGAGGCCGAGTTCGCCGCCCTGCAGGCGCAGACATTGCGCCGCGGCTCGCCGACCGCCGTCGCGCTCGCCTTCACCCATCTCAAGCGCGGCCTCGGCCTCGATCTCGCCGGCTGCCTGACCGAGGAATTCCGGGCGATGAGCCGCATCCTCGCCGGTCCTGATTTCTACGAGGGCATCCGCGCTCTGCTGATCGACAAGGACGGCGCGCCGCGCTGGCAGCCGGCGCGGCTGGAGGAGGTCGACCTTGCCGCCATCGACCGTATGTTTGCCGAGCCGCTGGCCGACGAACTGGTGTTGCCCGACACCGCGCCGGTGACCTCGTGACGACGCCCTATGATCCCCTCAGCAGCGCGCTCGGTCCGGCATCCAATGCGCTCGGGCCGTGGCAGAAGCGGCTGCTGATCTATCTGCGCCTGCTGGCCGGCTTCATGCTGATGAAGACCGTCTATAGCTGGATGCTGATCGGCGGGCTGTGGGATGTCGACGGCAGCCATTTCCAGCTGCTCTCCTTCGCCGCCCAGGCTGCGGTGGTGTGGGCGGCGATCATGAATCCGGCTGCCGCCATCGGCCTGTGGCTGGGTGCGGCCTGGGGCGTGGTGCTGTGGCTGGTGACCACGCTGGTGCAGATCCTCATCAGCGCCACGGCGCCGGAGGGCGTCGGCAGCCTCTACATCGTCGCCGCCGTGGAAGCGGTGCTGGTCATCGCCTATGGCGTGGTCGCCTTCCGCGCCGGGCGCGAGGAGCAGGACTGAGGCCGCCGCAACTTCGGCCGCCCGACTGCACATAGACTTTCCAAAGTGTTTCCGAGTCTCCGGTGCGCCGTCCCATGCTCCCGTGCGGGCATGATGAACGGATGCTTGCATTCATCCCTTGTCAACAATGAAGGGTGACCAACGATTCATTGTGCTGCTTAAGCGCTCCTTAGAAAGCTTCGCGTAAAACCGTACGCATCAGAGGGAAGCAGTCCCTCAAAACAAAATAAAATTTGGGGCGTCGGACATGAATAGCAAAGCTCAGGCGGTGGTGACCGTCGAAGCCGACGAGCGTCGGCAGGAAATCAGGCCGCTTTACCTGGAAGCGCTGACGCTCGTCGAGCGGCTTCATCGCCGTCTGCTCGATGTCATCAAGGACGAATTCGACCGGCGCGGCCGTTCGGACGTGAACAGCGTGCAGGCTCTGCTGCTGTACAATATCGGCGATTCCGAACTCACCGCCGGCGAGCTGCGCACACGCGGCTATTATCTCGGCTCGAACGTCTCCTACAATTTGAAGAAGCTGGTCGATACCGGCTATCTGCATCATCAGCGCTCGCGCATCGACCGCCGCTCAGTGCGCATCAGCCTGACGCCGAAGGGCGAAGAGGTCCGCACCATCGTCGAGGGGCTCTACCAGAAGCACGTCGCCACCATCGAGAAGATTGGCGGCATCGGGCCGCAGGAATTCCAGGTGCTCAACACCGCCCTGCAACGGCTGGAGCGCTTCTGGACCGACCAGATTCTCTACCGGCTCTGAGCCTGACGCCGATCTGCCGCGCTTTGAATCGCCGGCGGTGCTGTGCTAACGACCGGGCCAGACGTCGCGCGCCGGCGCGCCGCCCTGTCCATTCGCCACAGAACCGTCCGAGCATTGGAGCGCGGTCCATGTCGTCCGAAGCCCACGCCGTGCAGCAGGCCGCGAGCCGTTTCTTTTCGGGTTCGCTGGCCGAGACCGACCCCGAAATCGCCGACGCGATTTCCAGCGAACTCGGCCGCCAGCGCGACGAGATCGAGCTGATCGCCTCCGAGAACATCGTCTCCCGCGCGGTGCTGGAGGCGCAGGGTTCGGTGCTCACCAACAAATATGCCGAAGGCTATCCCGGCCGGCGCTATTATGGCGGCTGCCAGTTCGTCGACATTGCCGAACAGCTCGCCATCGACCGGGCCAAGAAGCTGTTCGGCGCGGGCTTTGCCAATGTGCAGGCCCATTCCGGCGCGCAGGCCAACACCGCGGTGTTCTTCGCCCTGCTGAAGCCCGGCGACACCTTCCTCGGTCTCAACCTGGCCGCCGGCGGCCATCTCACCCACGGCTCGCCGGTCAATCTGTCCGGGCGCTGGTTCAATGTCGTGCCCTATGGCGTGCGCGAGGACGACCAGCGCATCGATTACGACGCCGTGGCGGAACTTGCCGCACAGCACAAGCCCAAGCTCATCATCGGCGGCGGCTCGGCCTATCCGCGCCATATCGACTTCGCCAGGCTGCGCGCCATCGCCGACTCGGTCGGCGCCTATTTCATGGTCGACATGGCCCATTTCGCCGGGCTGGTGGCCGGCGGCGTGCACCCGAGCCCGATGGGGCACGCCCATGTGGTGACCTCCACCACCCACAAGACCCTGCGCGGCCCGCGCGGCGGCCTGATCCTCACCAATGACGAGGCCATCGCCAAGAAGATCAATTCGGCGATCTTCCCCGGCATCCAGGGCGGCCCGCTGATGCATGTCATCGCCGCCAAGGCGGTGGCGTTCGGCGAGGCGCTGCAGCCGGACTTCAAAATTTACGCGAAGAACGTCGTGGAAAACGCGAAGGCGCTTGCGGAAAATCTCAAGGGCCACGGTTTCTCCATCGTCTCCGGCGGCACCGACACGCATCTGATGCTGGTCGATCTCCGGCCGAAGCGGCTCACCGGCAAGGTGTCGGAAATCGCGCTCGGGCGCGCCCACATCACCTGCAACAAGAACGGCATCCCGTTCGACCCGGAAAAGCCGATGGTCACCTCCGGCGTCCGGCTCGGCACTCCGGCCGGCACCACGCGCGGCTTCGGCGTCTCCGAGTTCCAGCAGGTCGGCGATCTGATCGCCGAGGTGCTGGACGTGCTGTCGCAGAACGGCACCGAGGAGGACAGCCTGGTCGAGGCCGCGGTGCGCGAGAAGGTTTCGGCACTGCTGGCGCGCTTCCCGATCTATTCCTGAGGCTTTCCGATGCGCTGTCCCTATTGCGGAAGCCTCGACACCCAGGTCAAGGATTCCCGCCCCACCGAGGACAGCGCCGCCATACGCCGCCGCCGCATCTGCCCGGATTGCGGCGGCCGCTTCACCACCTTCGAGCGGGTGCAGCTGCGCGAGCTGGTGGTCGCCAAGCGCTCCGGCCGGCGGGTGCCGTTCGACCGCGACAAGCTGGCGCGCTCCATCGAGGTGGCGCTGCGCAAGCGGCCGGTGGATGCCGACCGGGTGGAACGGCTGGTTTCGGGCCTGGTTCGCCGGCTGGAAAGCATGGGCGAGAGCGAAATCACCTCCGAGGCCATCGGCCAATTGGTGATGGACAGCCTGAAGCAGCTCGACGACGTCGCCTATGTGCGGTTCGCCTCGGTGTACCGCAATTTCCGCGAAGCCAAGGACTTCGAGACCCTGCTCGGCGAACTGGAGCCACGCCCGGAGGCGGCGGAGCCGGACGAATGAGCTCCAAGGTTCCGGCGCGCTGGGACGAAGCGCTGATGAGCTCGGCGCTCGCCGTCGGCCGCCGTCATCTCGGCCGCACCTGGCCCAACCCCGCAGTCGGCGCCGTGGTGGCTCGCGATACCTCGACCGGTCCTTTGGTGCTGGCCCGCGGCGCCACGGCACCGGGCGGGCGTCCGCATGCGGAGACGCAGGCGCTGGCGGCGGCAGGCGAGGGCGTCCGCGGCGCCACCCTCTATGTGACGTTGGAGCCATGCTCGCACCACGGCCGCACGCCGCCCTGCGTCGATGCCATCCGCGCGGCCGGCGTCGCCCGTGTGGTGGCGGCACTGGAAGACCCGGATGCGCGGGTCGCCGGGCGGGGCTTCACCCTGCTGCGTGCCGCCGGAATCGAGGTGTCGGTCGGCGCGGGGGCGGCGGAAGCGCGCCTCGTCCATGCCGGTCACCTGCGCCGGGTCAGCGACGGACGCCCGCACATTCTGCTGAAGCTGGCGATCTCCGCCGACGGCAAGGCGGGCCTTGCCGCGCGCCGGCCGGCCGTCATCACCGGCCCGCAGGCGCGGGCGCGGGCGCATCTGATGCGGGCCACCAGCGATGCCGTGCTCACCGGCATCGGCACCGTGCTGGCGGACGACCCGCTGCTCACCTGCCGCCTGCCGGGCATGGAGGCGCGTTCCCCGGTGCGGGTGGTGCTCGACAGCACGCTGCGCCTGCCGCTGACCTCGGCGCTGGCGACCTCGCTCACTGCGGCCCCGCTGTGGGTGATTTCCGGGCCGGACGCGCCGGCCGGGCGCGAGGCGGCGCTGCGCGCGCACGGCATCGAGGTGATGCGGGTGGACACCGCCCCCGGCGGGCTCGATCTCGGGGAGGCGGCGCGCCGGCTGGCCGGGCGCGGCATCACCCGGCTGATGGTCGAGAGCGGCCCGCGCCTCGCGAGCGCCTTTCTCGCCGCCGATCTGGTGGACGAGGCCGCACTGTTCACCGGCGCCGTCACGCTCGGCGAGGACGCGCTGGACGCATTGGACGATGCGGCACGCTCGGCGCTGACGCGGCGTCTGAGCGAAGCCGAAACCGAGACCTGCGGCCCCGACGGGCTGCGCATTCTGAGGCGACACTGAGCCATGTTCACCGGCATAGTCACCGACATCGGCAAGGTCGTCGCGCTGGAGCCGCGCAACGACGTGCGCCGCATCACCATCGCCACCGCCTATGAGACGGCGGGCATCGCGCTCGGCGCCTCCATCGCCTGTTCC
This sequence comes from Xanthobacteraceae bacterium, assembly GCA_041287585.1. GTDB lineage: Bacteria > Pseudomonadota > Alphaproteobacteria > Rhizobiales > Xanthobacteraceae > Ancylobacter. The sequence continues at coordinate 53,054 of JBGGNI010000067.1, read as the reverse complement.
GGCGTCTGCCTCACCGTGGTCGCAACCGCGCCCGGCAGCTTTGCGGTGGAAGCGGCACCGGAAACGCTCGCCGTCACCACGGCCGCCGCGTGGGGCGTCGGCACCCGGCTCAATCTGGAGCGCGCGCTGAAGATCGGCGACGAGCTCGGCGGGCATATCGTGCAGGGCCATGTCGACGGCCTCGCCACCGTGATCGCGCGCGAAGACCTCGGTGAGACCACGCGCTTCACCTTCGAGGCGCCGGCCGCGCTCGCCCGCTTCATCGCCGCCAAGGGATCCGTGGCGCTGGAGGGCACTTCTCTCACAGTGAACACGGTGGAGGGGCCGCGCTTCACCTGCCTGCTCATTCCCCACACCTTGGCCGAAACCGGCTGGGGCGATGTGCATCCCGGCGCCAAGGTCAACATCGAAATCGACATGATGGCCCGCTACGCTGCGCGGCTTGCGGAGTTCCGCTGAGGCGAGTACCTCCTCGGCCCGTTCCATTCTGAGAGGTTGATGATGGCGAGCCCCCGCCCGCCGCGCGCATCCGGTACCCCGCCCGCCCCGATCGAAGGGGCGCGCCTGCTGGTGGTCGAAGCGCGGTTCTATGACGATATCGCCGACGAACTGCTGGCCGGCGCCACCGCCGCGGCGCAGCGCGCCGGCGTCGCGGTGGAGGTCGTCACCGTGCCCGGCGCCTTGGAGATTCCGATCGCCGCCGCCATCGCGCTCGATGCGGCGGCGCAGGCCGGCCGGCCGTTCGATGCGGTTGTGGCGCTCGGCTGCGTGATCCGCGGCGAGACCTATCATTTCGAAGTGGTCGCAGGGGAATCCTCCCGCGCGCTGATGGACCTTGCCGTCGCGCGCACGATTCCGCTCGGCAACGGCATTCTGACCGTCGAGACCGACGCACAGGCCTGGAGCCGGGCCCGCGTGGAGAATGGCGACGACAAGGGCGGCGGCGCGGCGGAGGCAGCCTTCGCGCTGCTGCGCCTCAAGCGCCGCGCGGCGTGACGCATGGCGACGATCCCTAAATCCACCGAGCCCAAGCCGATCAACTACAAGCCGGTGCGCAAAAGCGCGGCGCGCCTCGCGGCGGTGCAGGCGCTGTACCAGATGGACGTCGCGGCGACCCCGCTGCCCGACATTCTCGCCGAATTCGAGAGCCATTGGATCACCGGCGCGGTTGAGGACGCCGAGATCGCCCCCGCCGATGCTCGGCTGTTCCGCGATGTGGTGGAATGCGTGGTGCGCGAGCAGCGCACCATCGACCCGGTGCTCGACGCCGCCCTGGTGCATGGCTGGCCGCTGAAGCGGATCGAGACCGTGCTGCGCGCCGTGCTGCGGGCCGGCGCCTTCGAGCTGTCGGGTCGGCCAGACGTGCCGGCGCGGGTGGTAGTGGCCGAATATGTCAATGTCGCCGCCGCCTTCCTCGACGCCGAGGAGACCGGCATGGTGAATGCCGTGCTGGACGGGCTCGCCCGCGACATGCGCGCCGGCGAGTTCGCGCGGTGAGCGGGGCGGGGTCGGGCGAGGACGGTTTGATCGACCGCCTGTTCCGCCCCATCGCCCGCCACCCCGCCGCACTCGGCCTGACCGACGACGCCGCCTGCCTCACCCCGCCGCCCGGCCGCGACTTGGTGCTGACCAAGGACGCGCTGGTGGCGGGCGTGCACTTCTTTGCCGACGACCCGCCGGCCTCCATCGCCCGCAAGGCGATGCGGGTGAACCTGTCCGACCTCGCCGCCAAGGGGGCGGAGCCGCTCGGCCTGCTGCTGGCGCTCGCCGTGCCGCCGCAGATGGACGAGGCCATGCTGGCCGACTTCGCCCGCGGCTTCGGGGACGATTCACAAAGCTATGCCGCGCCGCTGCTGGGCGGCGACATGGTGCGCACGCCGGGCCCGTTCACCATCTCCGTCACCGCACTCGGCACCGTGCCGCAGGGTGCCATGGTGAAGCGCTCCGGCGCCGGCGCCGGCCACGCCATCATCGTCACCGGTACCATAGGCGATGCCGCGCTGGGCCTGGCGCTTAGGCTCGATCCGGCGCGGCCGGGCTTTCGCGAGCTTACGGAGCCCGCCCGCGCCGTGCTGGCCGACCGCTATCTGCACCCGCGTCCACGCCTCGCTCTGGTCGCCGCGCTCCGGGCGCACGCCAGCGCGGCGATGGATGTGTCGGACGGGCTTGCCGGCGATCTCGCCAAGCTGCTGGCGGCCTCCAGCGTCGCCGGGCGGATCGAGGCCGTCCGTGTGCCGCTGTCAGTGCCCGCACGGGCGGCCCTCGCCGCTGAGCCGGGACTGCTGGACACCGTTCTGGGCGGCGGCGACGACTATGAAGTGCTGGCCACCGTGCCGTTCGAAAGGCTTGACGCCTTCGGCATTCTGGCGACCGCGGCCGGGGTTCCGGTGACCGTGATCGGCCGCACATCGGCGGGGCAGGGGCTCGTCGTCGAGGGCGCGGACGGCGCGCCGCTGCCGCTGGCGCGGCCAAGCTTCAGCCATTTCTGACCGCGCGCGAGGCCCGATGAAGACCGACATTCTTGTTCTCGGTGCCGGCATCGTCGGCACCTCCACCGCCCTGCAACTCGCCCGCCGCGGCCGGGCGGTGACGCTCCTCGACCGGCGCGGGCCGGGCGAGGAGACCTCGCACGGCAATGCCGGGCTGGTGGAATCCGCCTCGCTCTATCCCGCCGCCTTCCCGCGCAACGTCCGGGCGTTCGCCGATGTGGTGCTGGGGCGCAATCCGGGCGCGCATTACAAGTGGTCGGCACTGCCGGGCCTGGCGCCGTGGCTGTACGCCTATTGGCGTGCCTCGGCCCCGGACCGCATCCTCAGCTATGCCCACACCATGCGCCCGCTGTTGCTGGCCAGCGTCGCGGAGCATCGGCTGCTCGCCCGGCTCAGCGGGGCGGAGCATTATTTCCGCGAGGGCGGCTGGCTGAAAATCTACCGCACCGCCGCCGGGCTCGCGCACGAGCGCACCGAGTTCCCGCTGGCCCGCGCCTATGGGCTCAAGGTGCGCGAAGTGTCGGGCGCCGACGTCGCGAGCCTGGAGCCGCACCTTGCCCCGGTGTTCGAGGGCGCGGTGCTGTGGTCGGATCCGCATTCGGTCTCGAACCCCGGCGGCGTCACCAAGGCCTATGCCGCGCAGTTCCAGGCGCTGGGCGGGCGGATCGTAGAAGCCGATGCCCGCACTGTGCAGCAGACCTCGCGCGGCTGGTCGGTGACGACGCCGGAAGGCGACATCGAGGCGGAATCCGCGGTGGTGGCGCTCGGCCCCTGGTCTATGGATGTGCTGCGCCCGCTCGGGCTCGATCTGCCGCTCGCGGTCAAGCGCGGCTACCACATGCATTATGCCGCCGCCGGCAATGCCGGGCTGTCGCGCCCGGTGCTGGACGAGGAGGGCGGCTACGTCATCACGCCGATGGAGCGCGGCATCCGCCTCACCACCGGCGTCGAGTTCGCCCGCCGCGACGCACCCAAGAGCCTTGCTCCGCTGATCCGCACCGAGGCGCTGGCGCGCGGGCTGTTTCCGCTGGCCGAGCGGCTCGATGCCGAGCCCTGGATGGGCTGCCGGCCGGCGTTCCCCGACATGCTGCCGGTGATCGGCCCGGCACCCGGCCGGCGCGGCCTCTGGCTGGCGCTCGGCCACCAGCACCTTGGCTTCACCCTCGGCCCGGTCACCGGCCGCATGCTGGCGGAAATGATGCACGGCGAGACGCCGTTTGCCGACGCCGCGCCGTTCTCGGTGGCGCGATTCCTGCCCTGACTCCCTCAAACGCAGAGAATCACCGGCCGCAAGCCTATTTCATTGCGGCCTTGTATGGATTTTGGCAGGCTCCACGCGCTCGTTAACCCGGTGGCGGGACGGGGCGAGCCGGCGCACAGCGACCGTTACAAAAAATCAATCCCGCCTCGAGGAAATGCTCAGTTGGGATGGAACTCATGCTTGCTCTGGTGCTGATCGTCGCCTGCGGCGCTCTGTCTATTGTCTATGGCGTTTGGGCGATCCGGGAGGTGTTGTCGTCGGATCCCGGAACAGCGCGCATGCAGGAAATTGCAGGCGCCATCCGTGAAGGCGCGCAGGCCTATCTTGCCCGCCAATACACCACCATCGCCGCGGTCGGCGTGGTCATCTTTCTGCTGGTCGGCTGGCAGCTCGGCTGGCTGGAGGCGATCGGCTTCCTCATCGGCGCGGTGCTCTCCGGCATCGCCGGCTTCATCGGCATGAATGTCTCGGTGCGGGCCAATGTGCGTACCGCACAGGCCGCCACCAAGTCGCTGGCGGCCGGGCTCGACATCGCCTTCAAGGCCGGCGCGGTCACCGGCATGCTGGTGGCGGGTCTGGCTCTGCTCGGCGTCGCGGTGTATTTCGCGGTGCTCACCCACGCGCTCGGCTACGCCGCCACCGACCGAACTGTTGTCGATTCGCTGGTGTCGCTGGGCTTCGGCGCCTCGCTCATCTCCATCTTCGCCCGGCTCGGCGGCGGCATCTTCACCAAGGGTGCCGATGTCGGCGGCGATCTGGTCGGCAAGGTCGAGGCCGGCATCCCGGAAGACGATCCGCGCAATCCGGCGACCATCGCCGACAATGTCGGCGATAATGTCGGCGACTGCGCCGGCATGGCCGCCGACCTGTTCGAGACCTATGCGGTAACGCTGGTGGCGACCATGGTGCTGGCGGCGATCTTCTTCGCCGGGCAGCCGGCGACGCTCAGCGCCATGATGCTCTATCCGCTGGCCATCGGCGGCGTGTGCATCCCGACCTCCATTGCCGGCACCTTCTTCGTCAAGCTGCCGGCCAGCCAGTCGATCATGGGCGCGCTCTACCGCGGCTTCTTCGCCACCGCGGCGCTCTCGGTGGTGGCGCTGGCGCTGGTCACCTGGCTGCTGCTGGGCTTTGGCCCGATTGCAGGCGCAGATTTCACCGGCGGCGCGCTGTTCCTGTGCGGCGTGGTCGGCCTGGTGGTCACCGGCGCCATCGTCTGGATCACCGAATACTACACCGGCACCAATTTCCGCCCGGTGAAGTCCATCGCCCAGGCGTCCGTCACCGGCCACGGCACCAACATCATCCAGGGTCTCGCCATCTCGCTGGAATCCACCGCGCTGCCGACCCTGGTCATCATGGCCGGCATCCTGTCCACCTACGGCCTCGCCGGCCTGTTCGGCACGGCGATCGCCGCGACGACGATGCTGGCGCTGGCCGGCATGGTGGTGGCGCTCGATGCGTTCGGCCCGGTGACCGACAATGCCGGCGGCATTGCGGAAATGGCCGGCCTGCCGAAGGAAGTGCGCAAGTCGACCGACGCGCTGGACGCGGTCGGCAACACCACCAAGGCGATCACCAAGGGCTACGCCATCGCCTCGGCCGGGCTCGGCGCCCTGGTGCTGTTTGCGGCCTATAATCAGGACCTCAAATTCTTCATCGCGAACGCGACGCCCGGCAGCTACTTCGAAGGTGTCGTGCCGAACTTCTCGCTGGAGAACCCTTATGTGGTGGTCGGCCTGCTGTTCGGCGGCCTGCTGCCCTTCCTGTTCGCCTCCATGGGCATGACGGCGGTCGGCCGTGCCGCCAGCTCCATCGTGGAAGAGGTGCGCCGGCAGTTCCGCGAGAAGCCCGGCATCATGACCGGCCACGACAAGCCGGACTACAAGCGCGCGGTGGACATGCTCACCCGCGCCGCCATCAAGGAAATGGTGATTCCCTCGCTGCTGCCGGTGCTGTCGCCGATCGTTTGCTATTTCGTCATCTACGCCATTGCCGGCGGCGGGGCGGCGGGCAAGACGGCGGCGTTCTCCGCGGTCGGCGCCATGCTGCTCGGCGTCATCGTCACCGGCCTGTTCGTTGCCATCTCGATGACTTCGGGCGGCGGCGCCTGGGACAATGCCAAGAAGTACATCGAGGACGGCCACTATGGCGGCAAGGGTTCCGATGCCCACAAGGCGGCGGTGACCGGCGACACGGTGGGCGACCCCTATAAGGACACGGCGGGGCCGGCGGTAAACCCGATGATCAAGATCACCAACATCGTCGCCCTGCTGCTGCTCGCCATGCTGGCGCACTGACAGCCGACTCGCTCAAACCGGCCGCCGCAACCCGGCGGCCGGTCGCTGGCGGCTCTAAAGCACGCCGCTCGCGGTGAAGATCTGGCCGAGGATGGAGAGCTCGCTGCCGCTGGTGGGGGTGGTGCGCGAGATGAAGTCGAACACCTTGCCGTCCTGCAGGCCATAGTCGGCAATGCGCACCACGCGCTTGTCCTTCTTGTCGAAATAGATCGCCAGCACGCGCTGTTCCACCACCTCGGGCTTCAGGAACATCAGCTTCTTGGTCTTCTGCGAAATGTAATAGAACACCTCGCCGTCGACCGTGGCGACCGTGGAAGGCGTGCCCAGCACCAGCAGCACCTGCTCCTGGCTGGAGCCCACCGGGATCTGTTCTAGCGCTCCGTCCGACAGCACATAACCGCGCTGGCGCTCGGAGACGAAGCCGGTCGGCTGGCGGCTCAGGCCGAGGCTTCCGGTGCTGGGCGGCAGGTTGGAGCAGGCCGCGGCGGCGAGCGTGGCGGCCAGCGCCGCGCTCAGCCCGGTTCCGCGCGCCACCATCCGGCGTTTTGTCGGCAGTATTCTGAGATTAACCACGCACGCTCGTCCCCGTCTTATCCTCAGCCACTTGTCACCCGCGTCCGCCCGCGCTAACGCCGACACGCGGCCGGGCAAGCGCCGCCGCGACCGGGCAGGAGCCGGCATGATACTGCGCCTTTTCCGCCGGAACGACCGCCAGGCGACCATTGAGCGGCTCTATGGCGTGATCGTGGCGCAATCGCGCCGTCCCGCCTTCTACACGGACTTCGCGGTTCCCGACACCATCGAAGGCCGGTTCGAAATGATTCTGCTGCACGGCTTCCTGCTGCTGCACCGCCTGAAAGCCGAACCCGAGGCAAACCGGGCGCTGGGGCAGGAGGTGTTCGACGCCTTCTGCGTCGACATGGACGCGAATCTGCGGGAGATGGGCGTCGGCGACCTCGCCGTGCCGAAAAAGATGAAGCGCGTTGCCCAGGCCTTTTACGGGCGCATCGGTGCCTATGATGCGGCGCTCGCCGAGCCGGACCCGCAGGCGCTGGCCGCCGCCCTGCTGCGCAACGTCTACGCATCGGACGCCGCGCATTTGCCGCAGGCGCGGATTCTCGCCGATTATGTGCGCGCGGCTACCGCCGATCTCGGCGCGCAGTCCTATGAGAAGCTTGCCGCCGGCGAGCTGACCCTTGCCGAACTGCCAGGGAGTTCGCAGCCGTGACCAACCCGCCCGTCTTTTCCATGCCCGTGCCGGTGGCAAGCCTGCCGCCGGAAGGCAGGACCTACAACATCGCGCCGAGCGACGCCGAGCGCGAGGCACTGGCGCGGGCGCTGGACATCGTCGCGCTGCCGGCGCTGGCCGCCGACGTGACGCTGGTGCCGGACCGCGCCGGCGGCGTCGCCGTTACCGGGCGGGTGAGCGCGACGGTGCGCCAGGCCTGCGTCGTCTCGCTGGAGCCGTTCGACGCGCCGGTGGCCGAGGATATCGAGCTGCACCTCGTGCCGGAGGACAAGCTGCCGGAGCCTCAGCCGGGCGAGGATATCGATGTCGGCGCGCAGGAACTGCCCGATCCGCTGGTCGACGGCGTGGTCGATCTGGGCGCGGTGGTGGCGGAATTCCTGGCGCTGGGCATCGATCCCTATCCCCGCCGGCCCGGCGTGCAGTTCGTGCCGCCGCCGGCCGGCGGCGGTCCGGAAGCCGTCTCTCCCTTCGCGACACTGGCGCGCCTGCGCGGCTCCGACCCGGCGGACGAGGAATGAACTCTGCCGGTTCCGGTTGCGGCATGGCGGTGAAACGCTATTGTCACCGCCCCGTGACCGGGACGTGCCTAGCTGACCCGCCCCCTTCTCCCTGGACCCGATAACCCCCTCATGTCTTCTCTCGTCCGCATCGCGCTCGATGTCATGGGCGGTGACCACGGCCCCGAAGTCGTGATCCCCGGCGCCGAAATCACGCTGGTGCGGCATCCCGACGTCCGCTTCCTGCTGTTCGGCGACCGCGCCCGCATCGAGACGCTTCTGGTGGGGCGCGACAAGCTCGCTGCCGCCAGCGAAATCGTGCACACCGATGTGGTGGTGCAGATGGACGACAAGCCGAGCCAGGCACTGCGCCGCGGCCGGCGGGTCTCGTCAATGTGGCGGGCCGTGGATGCCGTGCGCACCGGCCAGGCCGACGTTGCCGTCTCCGCCGGCAATACCGGCGCGCTGATGGCGATGGCGAAGGTCAATCTCAAGACCATGGCCGGCATCGGCCGCCCGGCCATCGCCGCGCTGTGGCCCACCATGCGGGGCGAAAGCGTGGTGCTGGATGTCGGCGCCACCATCGGCGCTACCGCGCAGCATCTGGTCGACATGGCGGTGATGGGCGCGGCCATGGCGCGCATCGTCCAGGGCATCGAGCGGCCGAGCGTCGGCTTGCTCAATGTCGGCGTCGAAGAGATCAAGGGCGTCGAGGAAATCCGCGAGGCCGGCGCGGTGCTGCGCGAGGCCGACCATCCGGGCTTGCGCTATCACGGCTTCGTGGAAGGCAATGATCTCGGGCGCGGCACGGTGGACGTGGTCGTCACCGAGGGCTTTGCCGGCAATATCGCGCTCAAGACCGCCGAAGGCACCGCCCGGCAGATCGCCGAATATCTGCGCGCGGCGATTCGCCGGAGCTTCATGGCGCGCATCGGCTATGTGCTGGCGCGCGGCGCCTTTGCGGCGCTGAAGGAGAAGCTGGACCCTCGTACCTCCAATGGCGGGGTTTTTCTCGGGCTCAACGGTGTCGTGATCAAAAGCCATGGCGGCACCGACGCGGAAGGCTTCGCCGCCGCGGTCGATCTGGGCTACGACATGGTGCGCTACGAGTTGCTGTCGCGCATCGAGGCGGGCCTCAAGAACCGCCCAGTGGCGACCGGCGCCGCGGTTTCGGTGCCGGCGGAGGATTTGCAGGTTCCATCGTGACCAATACCCGTTCCATCGTCCGCGGCGTCGGCGCGTATCTGCCGGGCCGCGTACTCACCAACGCCGACCTCGCCTTGATGGTCGACACCTCGGACGCGTGGATCGTCCAGCGCACCGGCATTCGCCAGCGCCACATCGCCGCCGATGGCGAGACCACCTCCGATCTTGCGCTGGCCGCCGCACGCTCGGCGCTGGAGGCGGCCGGGCTGGAGCCGGGCGATATCGATCTCATCGTGCTCGCCACCTCCACGCCGGACCAGACCTTCCCGGCCACCGCCGTCACCGTGCAGGCCAGGCTCGGCATCACCCACGGCGCCGCCTTCGATCTTCAGGCGGTGTGCTCGGGCTTCGTGTTCGCCTTGGCCACCGCCGATAATTTCCTGAAGTCCGGTGCCTACCGGCGGGCGCTGGTGATCGGCGCGGAAACCTTCTCGCGCATTCTGGACTGGAGCGACCGCACCACCTGCGTGCTGTTCGGCGACGGCGCCGGCGCCATGGTGCTGGAGGCGGTGGAGAACGGCGAAGGACGCGGCGTGCTGACGACGCATCTGCGCTCCGACGGGCGGCACCGCCACAAGCTCTATGTCGATGGCGGCGTCTCTTCCACCCGCACCACCGGCCATGTGCGCATGGAAGGCCGCGAGGTGTTCCGCCACGCTGTCGGCATGATCACCGACGTGGTGGAAGACGCCTTCGCCGCCACCGGCACCGATGCCGGACGGCTGGACTGGTTCGTGCCGCACCAGGCCAACCGCCGCATCATCGACGCCAGCGCCACCAAGCTCGGCATCGACGCCGCCAAGGTGGTGATCACGGTGGACCGCCACGGCAACACCTCGGCGGCGTCCATTCCGCTGGCACTGGCGGCGGCATGCGGCGACGGGCGCATCCGCGAGGGCAATCTGGTGCTGCTGGAGGCCATGGGCGGCGGCTTCACTTGGGGCTCGGCGCTGGTTCGCTGGTAGCAGGCATTGCGCCCGTTGACCTGCGGCGCTTGCGACGCCTAGGTTGCGCAGGGTAGTCAAGCAGCGGGCCGCACTTAGCGGTTTGAACGAAGTTTGAGATGCTTGCACCGGGGGAGGCGACAAAATGAGCGGCCGGACCATCACTCGCGCGGACCTGTGCGAAGCCGTATACCAGCGTGTCGGCCTGTCGCGCACCGAGTCGGCCGCGCTGGTCGAGACCGTCATTTCGGAGATCGCCGACTGCGTCGCCCGCGGCGAAACGGTGAAGCTCTCCTCCTTCGGTTCCTTCGTCGTGCGCCAGAAGGGCGAGCGCGTCGGCCGCAACCCCAAGACCGGGCAGGAGGTGCCGATCTCGCCCCGCCGCGTCATGGTGTTCAAGCCGTCCAACATCCTCAAGCAGCAGATCAACGGCGAAGAGACGGCAGATTGACCAGCTTGGCTTTGCGCTGAAGCCGGCAGGCGTGACTTGCCAGGAAAGCAACGACACGGAGCGGCGTGACAGGGGAGTGGCGTGACTTGGACAAGAGTCCGGATGCCTTCCGCACCATCAGCGAGGTCGCCGACGATCTCGACCTGCCGCAGCATGTGCTGCGCTTCTGGGAGACGCGATTTCCGCAGATCCGCCCGCTGAAGCGCGGCGGCGGGCGGCGCTATTACCGGCCGGACGATGTGGAACTGCTGCGCGGCATCCGCCATCTGCTCTACAGCGAAGGCTACACCATCCGCGGCGTGCAGCGCATTCTGAAGGATCAGGGCCTGCGTTTCGTCCAGCTGGTCTGGCTGGACACCGAGCAGGGTGGTGTCGAACTGCCGCCGCGCAGCGCGGAGGACGACGGCGAGGAGGCCGAGCCCGGCGAACGCGACGGCGTGCTGGATCTGCCGCCGCGCCCTGCCGAATTCGCGCACGCCCCGGCACCGCTCGATCCGCCGCCGGCGATCGAGACGGCGCCCGCGGCCATGGCCGCACGGCCCGAGCCGGCGGCCGAACCCTGGCTCGCACCCGGCGCCATCGCGCAGTTGCAGAGCGCTCTCGCCGAGCTGCAGCAGTGCCGGCGCATTCTCGACGCCGTCGCCGAGGCGGACGGTTAAGTTTTACGATGCGGCCGCATTGGCCAAGGAGTTGACGATGACGCTTCAGGGTACGCTTGCCGGCACGGCCGAAGAGGTTGCGGCGCTGCTCGGCGGCATGGGCGTGCCGCCGGCCCGGCATACGGGTGGCTCCCGCGCCGTTCGCTCGCCGATAACCGGCGACGTGGTGGCGCAAGTGGCCGATGCCACGCCGGCGGAGGTTGAAGCCGCGACGGGAAGGGCGGTCGCCGCCTACCAGGCCTGGCGCACCGTGCCGGCGCCGCGGCGCGGCGAGCTGGTGCGCCTGCTCGGCGAGGAACTGCGCATCCACAAGGCCGAACTCGGCCGGCTGGTGACGCTGGAGGCCGGCAAGATCATATCCGAGGGCCTCGGCGAGGTGCAGGAGATGATCGACCTGTGCGATTTCGCCGTCGGCCTGTCGCGCCAGCTCTACGGCCTCACCGTCGCCTCCGAGCGCCCCGGCCATCGCATGATGGAGACGTGGCATCCGCTCGGCCCGGTCGGCATCGTCACGGCGTTCAATTTTCCCGTCGCGGTGTGGTCGTGGAACGCCGCATTGGCGCTGGTGTGCGGCGACAGCATTCTGTGGAAGCCCTCGGAAAAGACCCCGCTGACCGCGCTCGCCGTGCAGGCGCTGCTGGAGCGCGCCGCCGCCCACTTCGGCGATGCGCCGGCGGGCGTCTCCCAGGTGCTGCTTGGCGGCGCGGAGACCGGCGCCGCGCTGGTTGAGGATACGCGCGTGCCGCTGGTCTCGGCCACCGGCTCCACGCGCATGGGCCGCGTGGTCGGCGAGCGGGTGGCCCGCCGCTTCGGGCGCTCCATACTGGAGCTCGGCGGCAACAACGCCGCCATCGTCGCGCCGTCTGCCGATCTCGATCTGGCTTTGCGCGGCATCGCCTTCGCCGCCATGGGCACCGCCGGCCAGCGCTGCACCTCGCTGCGCCGGCTGATCGTGCACGAGAGCGTCTACGACACGCTGGTGCCGCGCCTCGCCCGCGCCTATGGCTCGGTGGCGATCGGCGACCCGCGCGCCGCCTCGACGCTGATCGGCCCGCTCATCGATGCCCAGGCCTATGCCGCCATGCAGAGCGCGCTGGAGGCGGCCCGCGCGGACGGCGCGCGCGTCCACGGCGGCGAGCGTGTCCATGCCGAGCGCTGGCCGGACGCCTACTATGTCCGCCCCGCGCTGGTCGAGGTCGCAGGGCAGGGGGATGTGGTGCGCCAGGAGACCTTCGCGCCCATACTTTATGTATTGCGCTACCGCGATCTCACTGAAGCGATCGACCTGCAGAACGGCGTGCCGCAGGGGCTGTCCTCCTCCATCTTCACCAGCGATCTGCGGGAGGCCGAAAGCTTCCTCTCCGCGGAGGGCTCGGACTGCGGCATTGCGAACGTGAATATCGGCCCCTCCGGCGCCGAGATCGGCGGCGCCTTCGGCGGCGAAAAGGAGACCGGCGGCGGCCGCGAGGCCGGCTCTGACGCCTGGAAGGCCTATATGCGGCGGGCCACCAACACCATCAACTATTCCCGCACGCTGCCGCTCGCTCAGGGCGTCTCGTTCGACGTTGAGGGCTAAGAGCCTGTTTGAAAAGGTCGGACGGGTCGGCCCGCCGACTTTCCAAACAGCCTCTAAACTGGCACCCAGCGCGTCGCCACTGCCTCCGGCTCCGGCCGGGGGCGGTCGGGTGCCACCAGACTGGGGCGGCCGATATGGATGAAGCCGGCGACCCGCTCCTGTGGCTGCACGCCCAGCAGGGCTGCCGCCTCCGGGTCGCGGCCGGGCCATTTCAGCAGCCACTGGCTGGCGAAGCCGAGCGCGGTGGCCGCAACCGTCAGCGCCATGCCGGCCGCGCCGGCCGACAGCATCTGGTTCCATTCCGGCACCTTGGCGGCGGCGTCCGGCCGGCTGACCAGCACCACGGTCAACGGCGCCCGCGCCAGATAAAGCTGCCACATATCGGCCTTTGCCGGCGGCAAGTCGGGGTTCTGCCGGGCATAGAGCGCGTCGAGCAGCGCGCCAAGAGCACCGCGCGCCTCGCCCTCGATCAGAATGAACCGCCACGGCACCAGCCGCCCGTGGTCCGGCACCCGCATTGCCAGAGCGAGCATGCGCTGCAATTCCTGCGCGTCGGGTCCTGGGCCGACCAGCGTGCGCAGCGGCACGGAGCGGCGCGTCTCCAGCCGGGCCAGCATCTCACCGGAGGGTGAAATCAACAGCGGCTCTGCGGAGGCGCTGTCGGCCGGCGGCGGCTGATGGGCATGGTGATTCACGCAGTTCTCCCGAAAGGCGCATGACGCCGGCGCCGGTCTGCCAGCATTTCCCCTCCGTGCTCTGGAGGGAAGGGGCATTCTTGCAGGCGGGGTCCGTGCGATGGCTATCGCGCTTGCGTAGCCAGGGTTGAGCCGTTATGGATGCGGCCGCTTGACGTTCGGAGCGTAGCGCAGCCCGGTTAGCGCACCAGTCTGGGGGACTGGGGGTCCCGAGTTCAAATCTCGGCGCTCCGACCATCTTGCCTTTCTTCACCTTAAATCTTCGCCGGCGTTTGCCGCGCGCATGGCGAAGCCTTCGCCGCGCCGGGCGCCGCATCTGCTGGAGCGGCGGTTTTGACGCGGGCGATCGGCGCGATTCGAGCGCGCCCCTGGCTGTTCGGTGCGATCGCGCTTGGCGCCGGTATCGCGCTGCTGCTGCCGGAATCGCTCGACCTCATCACCCGCATGCTCGCCGGCTGGTGCGGCGGTGCCGCCGCCTTCGTGCTGCTGGTGTGCACCACCATGTCGGCGCGTTCGCAGAAATCGCTCCAGACCCTGGCCGAAGCGCTGGACGACGGCGCAGTGCCGATTCTGATTCTGGCGCTGTTCGCCACCGCGGCGAGCTTTATTGCGGTGGCGTTCGAACTGCAGGGGCTGGAGCGCGTGGCGCCGGAGCATCGCGCTTTTCACATCGGCCTCGCCGGCGCGACGATCATACTGTCCTGGTTCTTCGTGCAGACCGTGTTCTCGGTGCACTATGCCCATGTCTATTACGGCGACGACGAAGCCGGCGCCGACCGCGGCGGCCTCGATTTCGGCGGCGACGCGCCGCCGGATTTCTGGGATTTCGTCTATTTCACCATCACCATCGGCGCCACGTCGCAAACGTCGGATACCAATGTGACGTCCAGCCTGATGCGCCGCATCGTCACGGCGCATGCCGTGTTCTCGTTTTTCTTCAACACCACGGTGCTGGCACTGGCGATCAATATCGCTGCAACCCTGGTATCGCCGTAAGGCGTAAACCGAACTTCGAGACTTTTCGGCAGCGCTCTAGGCAACAGGGTGCCACCGGACCAAACTGGCGCCGACCAAAGAGCTAGGCAAACAGATGCTGCGGATGTTCCGGCGCGCAAAGGCGATGGCTACCCCGATCATCGGGTTGCGCCGGCGCTTGGCCTTTGCCCTGGCAATCTGCCTCACGCTGTTTCTGGTGGAACGGGCGCTGGTGGCGCGCCAGCAGCAGGCCGAACTTTTGATGAGCGCCCGCGAGCGCGTGCTCGACCTCGCCATGAACGGCCGCGTCGCCTACGACCAGGATATCGCGCTGGTGCGTGGTGCCCTGGACATGATCGCGCTGCGCTCGGATGAGCTTCTGGGCGATGTTAGCACCTGCAACGATCTGCTTGACCGCTATGTCTCGCTGGTTCCGACCATCAGCAATCTCGCCTTGGTCGACCCATTAGGCACCGTGCTCTGCTCCACCATGCGGGAAGGCATCGGCCGCAGCTACGGCGACAGGCCGCATATCTACGTTCCGCTGACCGCCGGCTCTTTCTATGTCGGCGACCTCACCATGGGCCGCCTCGTGCCCGAACCGATGATGTTCGCCGGCCTGCCGCTGGTGAATGCCGAGGGCGAAACGCTCGGCCTGCTGTCGGCGCGGCTCGATCTGCCCTGGCTCACCCAGTTCGCCGCGCGGGACGGCTATGCCGATGCCGCCTACACCCTGATCATCGACAGCACCGGCCAGATCATCTCCGGCCGACCTTCGCCGGACGAGTGGACCGGCAGCAGCGCCGCCACCCGCTCCATCGTCGAGACCATGCTCACGCGGTCGGAAGGCTCGCTGAGCTTCACCGCTCCCGACGGCCGGACGTTCGTGATCGGCTTCATCCGCCTCGCGCTGAACAATGCGCGGCTGGCGCTCGCCGTCGACCAGAGCGCGCTGCTGGGGCCGGTGCAGCGGGCGTTCTGGGAGGCGTTGGCCGGCTTCCTGGCGGTGTGCCTGCTGGTCGGCTTCGGCATCTGGTTCGGCGGCAACCAATACATCGTCCGGCCCATCGAGCGGCTGGCGCAGGCGCTGGGCGCGGTCGGCCGCGGCGAGGCTTTGCCCAGCGATGAAACGGCCCCACGCATCGCCGAGCTGGAACCGCTGCGCACCGCGCTCTATCGCATGGTCAAGACGCTGGGCGAGCGCGAGCGCGACCTGCGCGAGGCCAATGCCACGCTGGAAGCCCTTGCCGCCCGCGACGGCCTGACCCAGATCGCCAACCGGCGCGCCTTCGACAGCTATCTCGACGCGCTCTGGCAGGCCTCGACGCAGACCGGCTCGCTGGTCGGGCTGGTGATGGTCGACGCCGATCATTTCAAGGCGTTCAACGACCTCTACGGCCATGTCACCGGCGACGAGTGCCTGAAGTCGCTCGCCGGGGCGCTGCAGGCGGAAACCCGCAGCGGCCACGACGTGGTCGCCCGGCTTGGCGGCGAGGAGTTCGGCGTCATCGTCAGCCCAGGCGATCCCGACCGGCTGCAGGAGCTGGCGCGGCGGCTGCGGCGGCATATTGAGAGCCTCGGCATTCCGCACGGCCGCTCGCCCGCCGGCATCGTTACCATCAGCGTCGGCTTCGCCACGCATTTGCCGCAGCCAGGCGAACTGCCGGGCATCCTGTTGCAGCGCGCCGATGAGGCGCTCTACCGCGCCAAGCGCACCGGTCGTAACCGCGTCGTCGGCGCCATGGACGCCGCCTGATCAGTAGGCATTCTCGGTCTTGAGCAGGGCGAACGGCGTCTTCAGCAGGATCAGCAGGTCGAACATCACCGACCAGTTCTCGATGTAGAACAGGTCGCACTCGACGCGCCGCTGGATCTTCTCGCTGGTGTCGGTCTCGCCGCGCCAGCCATTGATCTGCGCCCAGCCGGTGATGCCCGGCTGCACTCGATGGCGGGCGAAATAGCCGTCCACCACCTCGTCATAGAGCTGGTTGGCGGCCTTGGCGTGCACCGCATGCGGACGGGGGCCGACCAGCGAGAGATTGCCGGCGAACACCACGTTGAACAGTTGCGGCAGCTCGTCGAGGCTGGTCTTGCGAATGAAGCGGCCGACGCGCGTCACCCGCGGATCGCCACGCGTCACCAACCGCGAGGCGGTGGCGTCGCTGGCGTCCACATACATCGAGCGGAATTTCAGCACCTCGATCAACTCGTTATTGAAGCCGTAGCGGCGCTGGCGGAAGAACACCGGGCCGGGGCTGTCGAGCTTCACCGCCAGCGCGACCAGCAGCATCAGCGGCGAGACCGCCAGCAGCACGCCGGTGCCGACCACGCGGTCGAACAGCCACTTCTGCACCGTGCGCCAGTCCGCCAGCGGCCGGTCGTACACAGCCAGCACCGGCACGGTGCCGACATAGGAATAGGAACGCGGCCTGAAGCGCAGCCGGCTGGTGTGGGCGGACAGCCGCACATCGATCGGCAGCACCCACAATTTGCGCATCATCTGCAGCACGCGCTCCTCCGCCGTGACGGGGAGGGAGACGATCACCAGATCGACGCGGGTGTGGCGGGCGAACTCCACCAGGTGGTCGACCGTGCCGAGTTTGGGCACGCCGTTGACCGCGGGCGGCGAGCGCTCGTCATTGCGGTCGTCGAACACGCCGATCACGTCGATGTCGCTGTGCCGGTCGCGTGCGAGCGCGTCGATGAGGGTGGCGCCGTTGGTGCCGCCGCCCACCACCACGGTGCGCCGGGCGAGCCGGCCCTGCTTCAGCCAGCGGGCCATCAGCATCGCCAATATGCCGCGCTCGATCACCAGCACGACGAAGCCGACGATGAACCAGGCCAGCAGCCACAGCCGCGAGAAGGTACCCTCGATCTTGGCGAAGAACAGCAGCGCGGTGGCGAGCGCCAGCACGAGTATCCACGCCACCGCCATCCGGCCCAGCACCAGAGTGGAGAGCCGGAACGAGGCGACGTCGTAGGCGCTGGCGGACTGGAAGGCGATCACCGCCAAGATTGAGACCAGCACGATAGCGACCGGGTACAGCGGGTCGAAACCATAGGTCGGGAACACCAGCACCGCATGCAGCGCCGCGCCGACAATGGCCAGCAGCCCGAACTCGATCACCCGCACCATGCCGGCGAGCACGACGCGCGACAAAGCCGGTACCACGGGCTGGCCGGCCACCGCGCGCGCAATAGGTTCAAGCGTGCTCGAGATTTCAGGAATGGCATAGGCCGTGGTCGGCCGTCGCCCGATAGCGTCTGTCATGATGCGCCTTCGTACCGTCCGCTGCCGCCATGGGCATGCACCGGCTTTCGGCGACCATACTATCGAACGACTGCGTCGAAAACCTTAAGCCGACTGACGAAAGTTCAAACCGTCCTGATAGGCGGCCAGCACACCGTCGCACATCGCCTCGGTGCTGAAGCCGGCCAGGATCCGCTCGTGGACCTTCCGCGATATCGCCGCCCGCGCTTCGGCATCGGCGGTGATCGCCTCGGCGAGGGCGCCGACATCTTCCGGGGGCACCAGAGCGTGCGACCACGGTCCGAAGATCTCCGGCACACCGCCGACATTGGTCGCGACGATCGGCAGCCCGGCGGCGACGCCTTCCAGCACGATGTAGGGCAGCGATTCCGCCCGCGAGGGCACCACCAGCACCCGGCCCATCGCGAAGGCCTGCCGCGCCGGCTGCGCCGGCAGAAAGCGGATCTGTCCGGCAAGGTCGAGCCGTTCCGCCAGCGCGCGCAGCGCCGCCTCCGCCGGCCCGGCGCCTACGGCGGCCAGCGTCAGCCGCACACCCTGCCGGTTCAGCCGCGCCAGGGCCTGCAACAGCAGATCGATACCCTTGCGGTCCGCGAACTCGCCGACGAAAACGAGATCTCGGGCGTCGGCCGCCGGGCGCACCGGCTCGAATTCGGCCGGGCCGATGCCGTTGTGCACAACCCGCGCCACCCCGCGCGGCGGCCCGATCTTGCTCCGGAAGGTCGCCTGCGCATAGGCGCTCTCGAACAGGAACACATCGGTGCGCAGCCGCAGCAGGCTCTCGCAGCCCAGATAGACGAAACCCGCCGGCGACCATTTGGAATAGTTCAGGCTGCCGCCGTGCGGCGTATAGGCCTTCAGCGCGTCGATATGGGCCAGCCGCGCATAGAGCCCACCCTTTGCCCCGTGCCCGTGCACCACATGGGCACCGATCGCGCGGGCATGGACGCCCGCCCGCAGCGCAGCGGACACGTCGCCGATCCCCGGCGCCCGCGACATCGCGATGCGCTCGATGCCGAGCGCAAGATGCGGGGCGATGTCGCGGAACGCCGCCTCCGCCCGCTCGCCTCCGGTGGTCGAATCGGCGACGAAGCCGACCTGATGGCCGCGCGCCGCCTGGGCACGCGCAAGATCGAGGACGTGACGGAACAGGCCGCCCACCGGTGCCCGGAACAGATGGAGGATGCGCAGCGCGCCGCCGTGCGAGGGCATCAGAACCAGCGCTCCTGGACGTTCACGGTGTCGCCCGGCCGCACCGGATAGGTGATCGGCACCAAAGCCGTGACGATCTGGCCGTTTATGGTGCGCGACAGCACCGCCTGCGTCTTCACCGCACGCGGGGAGAACCCGCCGGCGACAGCGACGGCGTTCTCCACCGTGAGATTGCTGACGAACGGATACTGGCCGGCCTGGTTCACCTCGCCGAGGATGAAGAAAGGTCGGTAACTCTCGACCTCCACGGCCACATTCGGATCGCGCATGAAACCTTGCTGGAGTTTGGCCTGCAAGCGGCGCTGCAGCTCCGCCGTGGTCAGCCCACGCGCTTCCACCATGCCCAGCAGCGGCATGGCGATGCGCCCGGAGGCATCGACGGCGTAGGTATTGGACAGGCTCGCCTGGCCGAACACCACGATGCGCAGCTTGTCGCCCGAATCCAGCGTGTAGGGCACCTCGAAGGCGGCATCGATGACCGGCGGCGGCGGCCGGGTCGCGCAGCCCGCAGCGAGCAGCCCGAGCGCAAGTGCCGCGCAGCGCAAGAACATGGAGAATCCCAAAGGTCGCCGGAACATCGCCGAGTAGTGCGCGTCCATGGTTAATGTTCGGTAACCATATGAATGGACATCCTTAACGCAGTGGAAACCATGGCCTGTCATACATCGCGCCATGTCGAACGAGCACATGAGCCCGTCCTCCGCTCCGAAGGCCACTGAAGAACGCGAGGTCGATATCGCGGCGGTGGCGCGCCATGTCTGGGCGCGCCGCTATCGAATCGTGCTGCCGACCATGCTGGTGGCCGGGCTCACCGCCGTGGGGCTCAACTTCGTCACCCCGCAATACACCTCCCAGGCCCGGCTGCTGATCGAAAGCGGCCAGAACGCCTACAGCCGGCCGCAAGGCCAGCAGGGCCCGGACGACGACCGCTCCATCGTCGAGCCCGAGGCGATCCAGAGCCAGGTGCAGGTGATTCTGTCGCGCGATCTGGTGCGGCAGGTGGTGCGGCAGCTCAACCTCGCCGAGCGGCCAGAGTTCGCCACCCAGAAGAGCCTCGTCGCCGCCGTGCTGGAACGCGTCGGCATCAAGCCCGGCGTCTCGACGCAGGGGCAGGAGGAGAGGGTGCTGGAGGCGGTCTACAAGAAGCTCTCGGTGTTCTCGTTCGATCGCTCGCGGGTCATCGCCATCGACGTCACCGCGCAGGACCCGGAGCTTGCCGCCGCCATCGCCAACGCTTTGGCGGGTGACTATCTCACGCTCCAGCAGTCCGCCAAGAGCGACGCCACCCGCCAGGCGACGCAATGGCTGGCCACCGAAATCGACACGCTGCGCGCCCGCCTCGCCGAGGCGGAGGCCAAGGTCGAGGATTTCCGTGCCCGCGCCAATCTCTATGTCGGCGCCAACGGCGTCACGCTGTCGTCCCAGCAGCTGGGCGAACTGAATACTCAGCTCTCCAATGCCCGCTCCCAGAAGATCGAGGCCGAGGCGCGAGCCGCGGCCCTGCGCGCGCAATTGCGTGCCGGCGGCAATGTCGAAGCCTCCGAGGTGTTGAATTCGGATCTGATCCGCCGGCTGGTGGAACAGCGCATCCTGCTGCGCGCCGCGCTGGCCGAGCAGTCCTCCAACCTGCTGTCGCGCCATCCGCGCATCCGCGAACTGCGCGCCCAGATTGCCGATCTCGACGGCCAGATCCGGGCGGAGGCCGAGACCATGGCCCGCAGCCTCGACAGCGATGCGCGCATCGCCGCCAGCCGGGTCGACGCCTTGAACAACCAGCTCGACGCGCTCAAGAAGCAGGCGACGCTGGCCGGCAACCAGGACGTCCAGCTTCGCGCGCTGGAGCGTGAGGCGCGTGCCCAGCGCGACCTGCTTGAGGCCTATCTGGCGCGCTATCGCGATGCCGCCTCCCGCGGCGATCCCGCCGCTGCACCGCCCGACGCCCGCATCATCTCGCGCGCCAGTCCGGCCTTCGAGCCGAGCTACCCGAAAAAGGCGCCGATGGTGCTGATGGCGACCTTCGCCACCTTCTTCGTGCTGACGGCGCTGGTCGCGCTCGGCGGGATATTGTCGGCCCCACCCACCGGCCGGCCCGGCGCACCGGCGCCGATTCCGGACCCGGCCGACGAAGGCAAGCCGGCCCACCACCTGCCCTGGATCGGCGGCGCCTCGGCCAACGATCCCTCGCAGGGGCCGAAAGCCTCGTCGCTGGACGGCACGCTGGCCGATCTGGCGCGTCTGGTGGAACTGCGCGGCTCGGCGGCGCGCATTGTCGTCGTCACCGGCCCGGCGCCGGACGAAGGCGCGTCGCGCTGCGCGCTGGCTCTCGGCCGGGCACTGGCCACCACGGAGCGGCGCGTCGTGCTGGTGTGCCTGGATGCCGGGTCGCCGACGCTCTCGTTCCTCACGGTCGATCCGCGCGCGGCCGGGCTCACCGATCTGCTGTTCGGCGTCGCCAGCTTTTCCGAGAGCATCCACCGCGAGGCGGCGTCGCGCTGCCACGTCATCCCGCCCGGCCGCGACAGCGGCGGCAATGTCGACCGGCTGGTCGGCGCCGACCGGCTCGCGCTCATCTTGAACGCGCTGGCGCAGACCTACGACCATGTTGTGGTGGCTTCACCGCCGCTGGGCGGCGTCACCGGGGCGGATCGGCTGGCCCGGCTGTCGCCCACCGTCGTGCTCGTCACTCAGCCCGGCAGTCCGGCCACCGATGCGGTGGAAGCATTCGACGCGCTCGCCACGCGCGGCTTCGCCGACATCGCCATGGTGACGTTCCGCCCGCACATCGCGGCGCCGCTGCCGCAGGCGGCCTGACCGTCAGACCCTCAGGAGCCGCCGCGCCTTTTTTGCCGCGCCGGCCAGAAGCGGCGAACGCTTCACATAGCGCTTCAGCCGCGTCGCCGCGTCGTGCCAGGCAATGTGCAGCTTGCCCGGCAGGGAGAAGCCGATGGTCACGTCGACCAACGCAATCGTCTGGTCGCAGAACTGGTCCTTGTAGCGCGCCTCGCCGGTGCCGAGATCGAAGCTCTCATAGCCGCGCCGGCACAGATCGGCGATCGCCTGGTCGGTCAATACGGCGCCGGGCGACAGACGCCCGTGCGGTTCCGGGGCGTAGGAGTTGAACATGGCTGAGAAACGTCGCCCATCGCCGAGCCCGCCGAGCACGGCGATGGTCTCGCCCGCCACTTCCAGGCCGTAGACACCCAGCCCGCCGCCTGGCGCCCCAAGCCGGCGCAGGAATTCCGGCGCGCCTGGCTCCGCGAAGGGGTTGGCAATGCCGGTGGCGTCGAAATACGCCGCCTTCTGGCGCAGGAAGACGGTGATCAGCGCCTGCGCTTCGTCCGATGTTCCGGCGCGAAAGGTGCTGAAGCCGGGCAGGGCCGCCAGCTTGCGGGTTTTGGCGCGCATCTGCTTGCGGGCATCGTGGCTCAGCACGCGCTGCCGATAGGCGTCCGGGTCCGGCTCCAGACGGACCGCGTAGGCATCGGACGGCGAGGGCACGCCGGGCCGTGTGGCGAACGGGTTGACCCGCCCCTCCCACATCGCCGCCTGGCACGGCAGCACCAAGGCGTCAATCTCCGGTGCTGCAGCCCGCAGCAGCGCCAACGCCTGCGTCAACCCGGCGCCACCTGCCGCCAGCATGGCGGGCGCCCAGGGGCCGAAGCAAAAATTGGCGTGCTTGCCGCCCATTGCCTCGGCGACCTGCACCATGCCATGGCGGCGGGTGCCGAGCGCCCAGAGAAAAAGCGGGGTGCCGTCGGCAGCATGGCCGACCACGATCAGCGGCGCGATGCCGCGGGGTCGGCCGAGTTCCTGCCACCAAGCGTGCAGAAACCCATACTGCTGGTAGGGCGTTAGCAGTCCGTGGGCGGCCAGCCTTCGCCACGGCTCTTCCGCCGGCGCAAAGGCGTGGTAAAGCCACAGCCCGGCGAGGGAGCCGTCGGAGAGGGCATCGAGCCGGCCGATGCGGTTCGTGTCTGCACTGTTCGTCATGAAGCTGGGCGGGCTGCCGAAAATTCAAGAAATCGTTCGTACAAAGCGAGTAAGTCCCGCGCCATGATCGGCCCACGCAGTCTGCATTATGTCACGCTCCAGGCGGGGCTCGAAGCGCTTTCGCTGTCCGGCCTGGCGCGCTGGGCCACCCCGCGCGCCGGCGGGCTCGGCGCCATTCTTACCGTGCACCATGTGCGGCCGGCCCGGCCGGGCGGCTTCCGGCCCAACCGCATTCTGGAAATCACACCCGAATTCCTCGACAAGCTGCTGGCGCGGCTCGCGCGCACCGGCGTGGAGTTCGTCAGCCTGGAGGAGGCCGGCCGCCGGCTCGCTGCCGGCACCGGCCGGCGCTTCGTGTGCCTGACCTTCGACGACGGCTATCGCGACAATGTCGTTTACGCGCGCCCCATCCTCACCCGCTATGGCGCGCCGTGGACGCTGTTCGTCACCACCGACTTCGCCGAGCAGCGCGGCGAACTGTGGTGGCTGGCGCTGGAAGCCGCCATCGGCCGTGCCGTCCGGCTCGATATCGATCTCGGCCGCGGCCGGCAGAGCTTCGATTGCCGCACCGCAAAGGCGAAATGGCGCAGCTGGAGCGCAATCTACTGGCGCCTGCGGGCGCTCGACGAGGCGGCGCTGCGGGCCGCAGTGCGCGATCTTGCCGCGCAGGTCGGCATCGAGATGGCGCCGTTCTGCCGCGAGCTCTGTCTCGACTGGGACGAACTCGCCGCGCTGAAGGACGACCCGCTGGTGAGCATCGGTGCCCATTCGGTGACCCATGCGCGCCTCGCAAAGCTGCCGCTGGCGGAGGCGGAGGCGGAGATGCGCACCAGCCGCGATCTCATCGAAGCCCGGCTCGGCGTGCGCCCGACCGCCTTCGCCTATCCGGTGGGCGACCGCGGCTCGGCCGCGGAGCGCGAATTCATGCTGGCCCGCGCGCTCGGCTACCGCATGGCGGTGACCACGCGCCCGGGCGTGCTGCGGGCCGCCGATGCGCAGCACCCCCACAGCCTGCCGCGGCTTTCGCTCAACGGGCTGTTCCAGCGGCCGCGCTACATCGAGGCGCTGCTGTCCGGCCTGCCGTTCCTGCCGCTCAGAGCGTCTCGGTCCGCCGGTCGTGCTTCTGCATCCAGCGAATGAGCACGCCGGCCGGCACGATCCAGCCGATGCCGAGCACCATATAGACCAGGAACTGCCAGACGCCGGGCAGGGTGGTTACCCGCCCCTGCGCCAGCGCCATGGCGCCGAGCGCCCACACCATGACCAGCACGATCATGAGCACGGTGCCGATGAGTTTGCGCAGCCGCGGTGCCATGGGGGTCTCCGTGGGTGGTGAACCGGTGCCGGCGGAGCGACACCGCGTCCGGTTGCGCCGCCGATCCGCGCTCTATATCCGTTGCGCCGCCCGAGACAAAGCGGCAGGAGGCCGGCATGGCCGAACTCGTTCTGCACGGCCAGGCGGCGCAGACCGCACCCGACCGCATGCGGCCCGTGCGGCTGTGGCTCTACATGGTCGCCGCGCTGGTGGTGCTGATGGTGGTGGTGGGCGGCGCGACGCGGCTCACGGAATCCGGCCTGTCCATCGTCGAATGGAAGCCGGTCACCGGCGCGCTGCCGCCGCTGTCGGAGGCGGCCTGGCGCGCGGCGTTCGAGCAATACAAGCAGATTCCGCAATATGAGATCGTGAACCGGGGCATGAGCCTCGACGAGTTCCGCTTCATCTATTGGTGGGAATGGGGTCACCGCCTGCTGGGGCGGCTCATCGGCGCGGCCTTCCTGCTGCCGTTTCTGGTTTTCCTGTGGCGCGGCCTGATCGACCGGCCGCTCGCCGTCCGGCTCGCCGGGCTGTTCGTGCTGGGCGGGCTTCAGGGTGCCATCGGCTGGTGGATGGTGTCTTCGGGCCTGGTCGGGCGGGTCGATGTCAGCCAGTACCGGCTGGCAACCCATTTGTCGCTGGCCTGCCTGATCCTGGTGGCGCTGGTGATGGTGGCGGAAGGTCTTCGGCCGGAGAAGCACCCGTGCGAGCCGGCGCGCGCCGGGGCCGGATGGCTGCTCGGCCTCGTGCTGCTGCAGATCTTCCTCGGCGGCCTCGTCGCCGGGCTCGATGCCGGCATGGGCTACACCACATGGCCGCTGATGGAGGGGCGCCTCATTCCGCCGCTTGCGGATCTGCTGGTGCAGCAGCCTGCCTGGCGCAACCTGTTCGAAAATGCGCTCACCGTGCAGTTCGACCATCGCATGGTGGCGTATCTGCTGTGGACGGCGAGCCTGGTGCACTGGCTGCGCCTGCGCCGTGCCGGTGAGGCGGCCGCCGGGCGGGCGCTTGTCCTGCTGGGGCTGCTGAGCGCGCAGGCGGCGCTGGGCATTGCGACGCTGCTGCACCAGGTGCCGCTCGGCCTCGCCCTTGCCCATCAGTTCGGCGCGACCGTGGTGCTTATCGCCGCCGCCGTTCACTTCGCCCGCAGCCGCGACACAGTTCGGCCCGAACGGGTTTTACCTTGACACAGAGCGGCCATAATATGGGCGCCGAAATCAAAAACCAAAAAAGCCGGAGCGAGGGGGCCAGGGGTGCGGATCATCACGCGCTATCCAAAGCCGATGTCGGCTGCGCGTGCGCGGTTCGAAGCCGGTCGCGCGCGGTATTACCGTCTTCCTCTTCCTCCCGGCCATCCCTATGCCGTGCTGCCGGCATGGACGCCCTATATCATCGCCCGGCTGTTCGGCGCCCTGCATGCCCGCCTCCCGGTGCGGGAGGGCGGAAGGCGGCGCTCGTTCGGCATCAGGCGGCGCATGGCCAAGCTGGTGGGTGCGGCGCGCCGGCTGTACGCACGCTCGCGCAAACTCGGTCCGCGTTCGCGCGCGTGATCGGTGCGCGCATGTTCCGCGCCGGCATATGGCGCGGCGGCGAAAGCTGAACTAACGTCCGCGCCGGCGCCGCGGCCGCGGATTCTAAAATTCACTTCGCAAAGTACGTACCGTGACCGATCGAATTCTCGCAGCGGAGCCGGCCAAGCCGGCCTCGGAACGCACCCGCCCCGCAGCGCGCGCCCGCTATGATGACGGCGTGTTCCTCTGCTATCTGGCAGCCTTGGCGAGTCTTCCTTTTCTGTTGAGCCGCACGCCGCTGCTGGCCTGGGGCATCAATGCCGCGGTGTTCGGCACGCTCGTCGTCGCCTATGAGGTCGGCGTGGTGCTGCAAGGGCGCGCGCATCCGGTGGCGCTCGGGCGCATCGCCGGCATAACCGGGCTGTTCGTGCTGCTGGTGGGCTGGATTCTGGCGCAGATCGCGGTCTGGACCCCCGCGCAGTTTCACCATCCGCTGTGGGGCATGGCGGCGCAGGCGCTCGGCACCGAAGTGGCGGGGCGGATTTCGCTGACGCCGGACGAGGGGCTGCGCGCCCTGGTGCGGGTGCTCACCGTCGCTTGCGCCTTCTGGCTCGCCCTCCAGCTCTGCCGCAGTTCCACCCGCGCCCAGCGGCTGCTGTGGGCTCTGGTGGTCATCGGGCTCGTCTATGCGCTGTTCGGCATCTTCCAGTTCGTGGTGTTTTCCAAGTCGCTGCTGGGGCTGCAGCGCAAGCTCTATTTCGATCTCATCACCGCCACCGTGGTCGACCGCAGCGCCTATGCGGCCTATGCCGGCATCGGCCTGGTGGCCGCGCTCGGCCTGACCATCGACAGCTACCGTTGGGGGCGGGCGCGGCGCGGAACCTCGCTGCGCTACCAGGCGGCCGCGCTGCTGGAAGCGACCGTGCAGCGCGGGCTGGTGCAGATACCGATGTTGGCCGTCATTGCCGGCGCACTCATCGCCGTCGCGTCGACCGCCGGCATGCTGGTGGCGCTCACCGGCTGCCTTGCCTTGGTGTTCCTCATCGTTCTGGTGCTGGGCCGCCGGCTCACCGTGCCGGGCACCTGCCTGCTGCTGGTGCTGGCCGCCATCGGCGGCTTCCTGGTCTATGGCGCCTATGGGGTGCAGCAGGCCGGCGGCGGCGCACGTTTCGCCGTCGCCGAGCGGGCGCTGGAAGCGGCCTGGGACGTGCCGTGGACCGGCTTCGGCTTCGGCAGCTTCGCCCATGTGTTCCCGATGTACCGCGAGGGCGGCATGGCGACCGGCCAGTTCTGGGACACCGCCAACAGCAGCGCGGTGGAACTGGTGTTCGAACTCGGCTTTCCCGGCGCGGCGCTGCTGGCGCTGCTGGCGTTCGCGGTGGTCGCCCAGATCGGCCACAACATCGTGCGCCGCTCGGTGGTGCCGATGCTGAGCCTGGTGGCCCTGGCCGCCTGTGTGCCCGCCTTGGTCCATGCGGTGGCCGACTCCACGCTTCACGCGCCCTCCGTCGCCATCACCTATTGGGCACTGCTCGGCGCCGGGCTGGCGCAGAGCTGGAGCAGCCGGATCGACGTCGCCGGCTGACGCGGCCCGGACCAAGGCCGCTTCAACTCAGGTGGCGGAATATCTTCCAGTTGATCACGTACTCCAGCACCAGCAGGCGCGAGATGCAGCCGGCCAGCATGGCGATGGCGGCGCCGTTCAGCCCCATGCTGGGCACCAGCAGGAAGGTCACGCCCACCGCCGTGGCCGCCGCCGCGGTCTGGTTGAAGATCACCGTGACCGAGCGGTTGTAGGACAGCACGAAATAACCCGCCGGCCGGGTCCAGGCGGTGATGGTGACCGACGCCAGCACGATGGCCAGCGTGTCGAGCGGCACCGCCAGATGCGGCAGCAGCAGCGGCAGCAGTTCCTGCGAGGCGAAGGCGGCGCCCAGGCTGCCCAGCACGGTGAGAGCGCAACCGGCGAGCCGCGCATCCCGCAAAATGGTGCGCGCCCGCGCATGCTCGCCCACCGCTATGGCGGCGGACTGGCGCGCCGCGGCCATGCCGGAAATCGACAGCGGGATGATCGCCACCGTCTGGCTGATCAGCAGGAGGAAGCCGAAAATGCCGACCTCTGCCGCTGCCGCATAACTGCCCAGCAGAAAGAACACGCCTCGGTCGCTGAGCGCGAACGCGGCGGTGGAAAGCGACAGCGGCGCCGAGGTGACGAGCCAGTTGCGGCCCTCATAGGCCGGCGTGGCCGCTCCCAGCGTTGCGGCGGTGGCTCGGCGGATCATGATCGCCTGCGCTGCGACCATGGCAAAGCAGGAGATGACCAGCGCGATGATGGCGCCATCGGCCGTCACCGTTCCCAGCGCGAGATAGATTCCCATGACGAGCACGAACACCGCGACCGACTGGCCGAGATTGGGCGGCCCATCGGCGATGGAGGGAAATCCCAGCGCGCGCGCGGTTTCCGTCGTCACCATCAATGCGGCGTAAGGCACCACGCCAACCAGGCCGATGATCAGCGCGTGACGCAGCGAGGGCTCCACCAGTTCGGGCAACAGCATCAGCGCAGCGAAAATCAGCGCCACGGCGATGGTGGCGCTGAGCGCGGTGACCGCCAGCGCATAGTTCATGAAGCCGCGCGCCAGGCCGAATTCGCCGCGCGCCACATAGGTCGGAACGATGCGGGTGACGGAGAGATTGAAGCCCAGCACCGCGATGGGGCCGATCAGCAGTATGGCGTTGCGGGCATAGACGAAGCCGCCATAGTCGGCCACCGACATGAACTTGGCGATGACGAACACCAGCAGCAGGCCGGCGATCCGGCCGCTCATCTGGAACATCATGGAGATGGATGAGCGGATCAGCAGATCGGCGCGGGAGTGGGCCTCCCGCTTCCGGAACAGGTTCTTCAGTCGCATGAGCGCCCCTTGGGTGCGGCCTATGTGGTGCTGCGTTCAATCGAACAGGGCGGCGACGTCTGCCTTCAGCGCCGCGCGATGCGCGGTGGCGTCCAGCCGGCGCCCCAGCGCCGCTTCGATGCGCTGCGCGCGGGGGCCCGCGGCCTCTTGCCCGGCGGCATCGAAGCCGCTGTCGGAGAGGCCGAGAAAGGCGAGAAGGCCATAGATCTTGCGATTGGTGCGCCCGAGCGGCCCGGCAATGAAGCGGCCGCAGCGACTGGCGCCCATCAGCAGCACATGCATGCGGTTGGTCACCACCAGATCGACGCCGTCATAGTAACGCAGGCAGGTTTCGATATCGCCCGGCGCGGCGTCGAACGCCAGCGCCGTGCCGCCGAACTCGGCAGCCAGCCGCTTGCCGGGCGCGATATCCCGCTCCACCTGCGCGAACACGCGGTAGCGCACACCGTCACCCAGTGCCGTGCGCACCTCCTGGGCAAACCGCAAAGCGTCGTCGAACTGCCCGGCATATTGGTCGGTACGGAACGAGAAGCACACGGTGCGGATCGGGCCGTCGGCGGTGGGCGCATGGTCGAACAGATTGAAGGACAGGTCCGGCGACACTCCGTCACAGGGCACGACATTGGCCTGCAAATAGGCGAGGCTTTCCGCGTCTCGCACCCGATGGGCATAGGTCCGGCGCTGGCGAAACCGGAGCATGCGGAGATAATTCGTCCCCAGCCGCTCATAGGAGACGCCGATCTGGCAGACCCGTACCCCGATAAGGCGCATAAGCGCAATCAGGAGGTTGTGCCGCCAAAGCTGTAGCTGATAGAACCCGGTGCATTCGCCATGGAAACCTCCGGGCATCAGGAACCAGTAGACGGGGCGGCGCCGCAGACGTGCAAGAACCATGCGCCAGAGAAACCCGGCGAGCCCGTCGACCTGGAGAACGCCTTCGCGCTCCAGTTCCAGGTTCTGCCGGAAGCTGTCCGGCGTGCCGCCGACACGAACCACGAGCTGCTCCGAATGGGGCTCCACCAGCCGCAGGAGTTCCCGATTTATCAAGGCGTCGCCGACGTTCTCGTATTGTGTGTCGAGGTTGATAAAGGTGATCGCTCGCACCAGACTGCCCCTCATTATCTACCGTATCCAAGAATCGCCATGCCTTGGCTCCATGACGGAACGCGACAGAGCACGATGGCAGGAAATCGTTACCACCGGCGCATACCATGCCACTCGGCTTCGTCCTACCCGGCATGCCACCCGGTGATATGCGCTCCTTCACAGCACGACAGGAAACGATGAAACTATCGGTCATCATCCCCGTATGGAACGACCCGACGTCGTTGCAAATCTGCCTTGCGGCGCTCGCATTGCAGGACTTTCCCAAAAGCGATTACGAGGTGATCGTCGCCGATAACGGCTCGAAGGAGCCGCCGGAGGCGCTGGTGGCATCCTTCGGCGCGCGCATGATCGTCGAGCACATGCCCGGCTCCTATGCCGCGCGCAACGCGGCCATCAAGCAGAGTCGTGGCACCATTCTTGCCTTTACGGACGCCGATTGCGTGCCGGCGCCGAACTGGCTCCGGGAGGGCGTCAAGGCGCTGGAGGCGGCAGGAAGCGGCGTGTTCGTTGGCGGCCGCATCGACGTGATACCGGGGGGTGAGCACATCACCCCCATCGAACTCTACGACCAGGTTTCGACCTTTCGCCAGGAGCGAAACATTATTGAAGGCCAATATGCGATGACGGCCAATATGTTCGTCACGGTGACGGATTTCGAACGGGTCGGGGCGTTCTCGGCCGTGCTGAAGTCGGGCGGGGATTCGGAGTGGTCTGCACGGGCGGTGGCGGCCGGGCTGAAGCCGGTCTATTCGGACCAGGCGCTGGTGCGCCATCCGTCGCGCGGCAGCCAGGCCGAGGTCTTCAAGAAGCTGAAGCGGCTGGCCGGCGGCCACCGCGACAAGGGCCCGTCCTGGGCCGAGTGCATGCGCTTCACGCTGCGGCATGCGGTACCGCCGCGCCGCATGTTGATCGACATTTTCAGCACAGATCCCAAGGTTGCCGATCTGTCGACCAAAACCCGTGCCTTTATTTTTGCGTACAAATGCAGGCTGTATTATTCATGGGCGCGTCTTTATCTCCAGATAACCGGTGAGGCATCGAAGAGAGCCTGACGTACGCCTGTCGACGGTCGGCCGCCCGGATGCGGTCGACGCTGACAGGACCTTGGAGATTTCTGGAGCTTAGGCGAAATTGCTTTCTGCGCTCGATCAATCGATCTCCGCGTCGGAGCTGTCAGGCGGCGCCCCCCCGGTCGTCCTGATCTCCGGACGGCGGCCCAATGGCGCCTGCGGCGTGTGGGACTATACGCAGCGCCTGGCGCAGGCATTGGCGCGGCAAGGCGTCGCCGTCGATACCTATAATGCGGCGGACTGGTCGCCACGCGGCATTGCGGAACTGTGGAAGGTCATCCGCACGCCGGGCCGCATCGTCCACCTCCAGCATCCGAGCGCGGCGTTCGAAGGCCGTGCCTTTCCGTACTTCATTCCGCTGGCGGCGCTCGGCCGCTCGCCCGTCGTCACCATCCACGAGTTCACCCGCAAGCGTAAGGCCGGCAAGGTGCTGGCCATCGCTTTGTTCGTGTTCGCCCGCCACCTGATTTTCACCACCGCGACCGAGCGCGACGCCGCCTGCCGCTATTTCCCGCCGATCCGCTCCAAGACCAGCATCATCCCGATCGCCAGCAACATACCGCTGGCGCCGCCCCGGCCCTGGGACACCGATCTGGCTTACTTCGGCATCATCCGCCCGCACAAGGGGGTGGAGGAGTTCCTCGACGTGGTCGAGCGGATCGACAATCGCGCGCTCAAGGTCCGCTTGATCGGCCAGGTGCCGCCGGACTTCACCGCTTACGCCGCCGAACTCTTCGTCCGTGCCGACAAGCTCGGTGTCGAACTCGTGCTGGACCGCAGCGACGAAGACGTCGCCATGCTGCTGAGCGGCGTCAATATGATGCTCCTACCGTTCCCGGACGGCATCTCGGTACGCCGCGGCTCGGCGATTGCCGCCATGGCCAACGGCGCCCTGGTCGCCACCACGCCGGCGCTCAAGGAGACCGCCACTTTCCGCGACATCTGCGTCACCGGCAACACGACGGCCGAATTCGCCGAACTGGTGCGCGCCAACCACAGCGACCCCGCGCAGTTCGCCGCACAGCGCGAAGGCGGCCGCCTCTATGCCCGCTCGCTGGATTGGGATGGCATTTCGGAATCGCACCGCGCGCTCTACCGCCAGCTCGCCCCGCAGGGCTGACCGGCCGGACGCCACCGGGCCAGACGCCGCAAGCGGATCATGCGCCCCAAGCGGATCAGGCGCCGCTAGCGCAGCGTTCTCAAAATTTCAGGTGGACGGCCGGGTCGGCGCTGTTTGCGCCGGCTTCGCAGTCCTATTCGGCACCGATCAGGCGTCCCTCGCGGTTGCCATAGCGCGAGCCGCCGCGCCGCAGCCTTGGATAAGGCGGGGCTGCTGCAGGCTGCGACGCCTGCAGGCTTTGCAGCGCGCCATAGGCGAACCAGAGCAGGGCCGCGGTCTTGATGGAGAACATCGAGTAGCTGATCAACGAGTTCAGCGCGATATAGGCCGAAACCGCATGGGCGTAGAACAGCGTCGGCCGGTCGTTCTGCGGCACGCCGATGGAGATGAAGCTCCAGATTACCAGCAGCCCGAGGAAGGACTGGCTGAGCAGTATGTAGGAAACGCCGCTGTCCGCCGAACGATAGGCCCGCGCCGAGTCGCCGCCGAAGATCTGGCCGGCATCGAGACTTGCCAGAATGTCGAGCGTGAAGGCCGTACGCGAGGAGAAGTTGTCACCGTCCGGCTGCCAGTTCAGCAGCGAGGAGGCGATCGCGGCCACGATCAGCACCAGAGGCAGATACAGCCAGTTGCTGAAGCGCGGCAAGAATGGAACGATGACGCGCATACCGGTCAGGATGCCGATCGTCACCGTAGCGAACCGGCCGTCGCAGCCGAACAGAATGATGACGGTGGAGAACACCAGATAGCCGCGGGTCATCCAGCTCATCTGGCTCCACATGGCGAGCATGATCATCCATGCGATCACGGCGTAGTTGCCGAGCGACACTGGCTCCAGGAACACGGAAGACACGCGGTGGATGCCGAAGAAGGGCAGGAAGCGCTCGCCGGGACGCTGGGCGGAGACGAAAAGTTCCGAACCCTTCTGGTAGAACGAGTCCGCCTTAAAGCCTCGCGTGTTGATGTAATAGGATTTGACGCCGAGCAGCTTGGAGTAGCTGTCTACCGCGAACGCTTCGTAAAGCGTGAACGCCAGCACGACCGCCTGGAGGATGATGAGCGCACGAAGCAAGGTCGGACGGTCGGAGGACAGCCCGAGCAGCATGAACACCGGAATGATCAGCACGTCGCGAAGGAATTTCGGGTCCGGCTGGCCGTTGGTGATGGCGGTGAAGGCCTGGAAGAACACCAGGAAGCCCATCAGGACGAACCAGCGCGCCTTGTTGGCGTCCACGCGCTGCACGCCGATCGCCAGCGCGGCGCAGGTGATCAGCAACTCGAAGGCGATAACCGGCGCCGAGCTCAGCGCCGCGACATTGGCATTCACGAACGCCAGGAAGGTGTTGAAAAGACAGGCGCCGAGCAGGATGCCCATGATGATGAGCTGGTGGAGGCTGGAGACCTGGACCGGCGGCGCGCCGGCCTCAACCGCTTCTACCGGCCGCATCGCTATTGATCGGGGCATGGCGGCAGCTCTCTCGAATCTCGCAGCATTCGGCTCGGTTCGACATGCAGGCACGGAACGGGCCATTTCATGGCGCCGTTCCCACGATCTTGGCATACTGTTCGGCAAAACGCATCGCCGCACCGTGCCAGCCATAGCCGGCGGCCGCCGAAAGGCTGGCGGCCCGCAGCGCCCCGGCCCGGCCGACCGCGTCCTGGTGCCAGCGTTCCAGTTCCAGTGCCTCGGCCTGCGGCTGTTCGAAGGCGACCAGCCGCCCGCAGCCGCTCTCGCGGACCAGCTTGGCGAAGGGCGGGATCGGGCTCAGCAGCGGCACCAGCCCGGCCGACATGCCCTCCACTGCGCTCAGGCCGAAGCCTTCATAGGCGGACGAGGACACCACATAGCTCGCACCGGCGATCTCGTCGAGAATCTGCCGGTCGCTGGGCGAGACCACGATGCGCACCGCGTCCTCGACGCCGTTCGCCTGCGCCAGAGCCGTGAGTTGCTCCGCCTGGATGTCCCAGGGCCGGCCGACCAGCGTCAGCCGCCACTCCGGGTTCAGGGCGCGCAACTCGCGGATCAGCGGGATCAGCAGTTCGGGCCGCTTGTTGGAGGCGAAGCGTCCGATGGACACCATGGAGCGCTGCCAGCCCCGGCTCGCGCCGTCGCGCCATTTGTCGATGTCGACGCCGTTCTCGATGGTCACCACCCGCCCGGGGGCGATGGTGGCGAAGGTGGCGGCGTCGTTCTCGCTGGAGGCGCAAATCGCGCCATAGGCGAGGGCGCTGCTGCGGGTCACGGTATTGAAGAACACCCGCTTCAGCTTCTGGGCGAACTCGGTGTGGAAAAAGCCGCCATGGGTGGAGGCGATCAGCTTCTTGCGGTGGATCGGCCGGGTGAGGGCAAGAAAGTCGAAAAAGAAGTCGATGGCGTGCACATGCACCAGGTCGGCGTCGCCGATATGGCGCAGCACCGCGGGCGCTAGCGGATAGCGCGTCGAGCCGCGATAGGGGATGCGGCGAACCGGGATGCCCTCGACCTGTGCCACGGCAGGCAGCGCCGCTCCGGCGTCGCCGAACACCCGGTCCAGCGTCACCACCTCGACCTCGATACCCGCCCGGCGCAGCGCCATGCAGAGCTTCAGCACTGCCTCTTCCAGGCCGCCCACGGCCGGGGAGAACTGGCGCACGACGTGAACCACCTTCATCGCTCGCGTGAGCCTTTCCAATGCGCGCCGCGGCCTGCCGCGTTCAGCGCGATTTGTCCGTGAGCAGGAGCGCGAAGAAGCGCAGCACGTCCACCGTGTAGCGCGCGCCCAGGCGCCGCGGCTCAAGTGCCAGCCGGTAGATCCATTCCAGATGCAGCCGCCGCACCAGCATGGGCGCCCGCCGCTTGGTTCCGGTCATCCATTCGTACAGCGCGCCGATGCCGAAGATCAGCGTGGCGTCGAGCCGCGCCATATTGTCGAGGATCCAGCGCTCCTGCAGCGGGTTGCCGAGGCCGACCAGCAGCAGGTCCGGCTTCAGCCGGGCGATCTCCGCCACCACCTCCTCCTCGCGTTTCCACAGCGAGAAGCCGTCGGTGAAGCCCACCACGGTGCGGCGCGGCATGGCGCCGATCTGCGCTGCGGCCTGCGCCACCACTTCCGGACGGCCGCCCACCAGATAGATGCGCAGCTCGTTCGGCTCCTCCGCGAGG
The DNA here is from genome assembly GCA_041287585.1 of Xanthobacteraceae bacterium. Taxonomy (GTDB): domain Bacteria; phylum Pseudomonadota; class Alphaproteobacteria; order Rhizobiales; family Xanthobacteraceae; genus Ancylobacter. The sequence continues at coordinate 18,102 of JBGGNI010000067.1, read as the reverse complement.
AAAAGCGGGGTGAAGTCGGTGCCGTTCATGTTCTCGCGGAAGCCGCGGCCGCGGCGCAGCCGGCAGCCGATCTCCATGCCGATGCCGTCGTTCAGCAGCAGCAGGTTCGGCTCGGCCCACATGCGCTCGCGCATCGGCTGGCATTTCAGCAGGAAATTATGGTTGGCGAAGCCCAGCGCCAGCGTCTGGCGCCCGGCCAGACGGCGGTGCAGGAAGCGCAGCATGGCCCGCGACGTGGTATCGCGAATGCGCAGCCCGCCGAGATCGACCCGACGCTGCGCCGCCAAAGCTTGCCGAAAGGGTGGTTGCCGAGGCGGTTTTTGGGTCACGGTGCGAGTATCTTCTCGACGACTTCGTTCCAGCTCAGCACCGGCATGGAGGTCTTCCGCGCCTTGGCGTCCAAAGCCTGTTGGAAGGCCACCCGTACCGATTGAGGGTCGCCCGGCTCATAGCCGAAGCGCAGCTGGCGCTCGCCGACGGCGAAGTTGGGGCACACCGCCGGGATGCCGAGATAGCCGAACTGCATGAGCTTCAAACTGGAATCAGCGAGGTAGCCGGCATCCGGCGCCGGCGCATACGCGGCGACGCCGACATCGGCATGCTGAAGATAGGCAATGGTCGCCGCAAAGGGCATCGGGCCGTACTCGCGCACATTCGACGGGTAGCTGTGCCCCTCCGGCGTGCCGATGAGATGGAATCGCGCATTGGGAAAGGCTTCGGCGGCGATCTGTATAACCGACGGGTCGAAAAGCATCGACCCGATGGAGACGATATTCTGCGGTTCGGTAAACGGCGAGGCGGTCTCGTGGTCATAGGCGGTTCGGTCGAGGCCGTGCGGGATGAACTCGACCCGGCCCTCGAACCCGGCAAAATGCGGGATCATCGAGCGGGCGACCACCACCACCTTGTCGATGCAGTCCGAATTGGCGTCCAGAATCGCCTGCACCCGCGGGTGCACGCCGGCAGCGTCGAGCAGGTCGGAAGCGAGATAGATGAACCGCGCTTTTGGTGCGAGCGCGCGCAGCCGCGGCAGCAGCGCCGGCGCCGGGCCGGACTGGATGATGATGAGGTCGGCGCGCCGCGCCACCTTGTCGAGTTCCTCGCACGGCCAGCGCTGCCAAAGGTCGAAGGCCGGTGCCAGAATGCGGCGCACCAGCGGCCCGCCAATGCTCACCGGGTGCCAAAGCATGCGCCATAAATAGCAGTTCACATCGTCCCAGCGTTCCCAGCGATTGGCGCGGCTCGCCAAGACATGCCGGTCGTCATGGGTGCGGCGCGAAAAGGCGCTGAAGGCAACCGATACGAAATTCACCTCGCCGAACTGTTCCGCCAGCGCCCGCGCAATGAAATGAATGTTCACCTGCAAGGGAGTTCGATAGTCGTGGCGCGAAACAATCAGGACGGAATTGGGCATCCGGCTTCCTTGGGAGACCGACGAGTGCTCGAAACCGCCGGGCAAACACATCATAGGCAGTAAAGCTGAGACCGATAGAACTTACGAAATGCCACGCTCGCAGCGGTAGGATTTTCTTGCAAATCCCAACGACGATTTATCCGTTTCCTAAGGTCGCGCCAAACCACGGCGACATGCGCCTGGGCAATGTATGCTGAATAGTGCCCCCTGGCGCAACCTGAAAAGCGGCCTTGCAAGCGCGGCGCGCAAAGGCGCGAAACTCTCGTGTCCACAAAGCCTCACACCCTGTCGCTCATCCTGATTTCCGCCCTGTTCTGCGTATGGTTGCAGGCGCCGCTCATTCGGTTTTCCCCGCCGTCGGCGCATCCGGTTGTGCCCCGGCGGACAGGCGAGCGAGGACGATGGCAAAGCCGGCGCGCAGATCTTGCGAGAACACGAACGCCATCGCCACCCAGGCCAGGCCCACCAGCACCGCGGTACCGAACAGCTCCCAGTCGGTGAGCATGCTCCATCGGGCGATGGCGAAGGGGATGATGAAGCCGATGGCGGCCAGCGGGAACCAGGCGAAGCGGCGATAGGGCAGGCGGGCCACCACCACCAGCATCACCGCATCCACCACGCAGCGCACCGTCCAGACTACGGCCACGCCGGTCAGGCCGTAATGTTGGGTGGCGTACCAGATCGCGCCCACGAATGGCACGAGCTGCACAGCGTGAATCTTCGCCACCAGGTCCGGCCGGCCCTGCCCCTGAAGCAAGGTGAACAGCACGAAGGAAATGCCGTTGATCCAGGCGCCGGGGAACAATATCTGCGCCACCGGCGCCGAGATGGCGGCAAACTCCTCGCCGATCCAGAGTTTAAGGAAAGGCGAGGCGACCAGCAGGGCAGGGGCGCAGATGGCGCCATAGCCGAAAGCGAGCGTCGTAATGCTGCGCACCGTCAGTTCACGTGCATCCACCGCGCCGAAATGCGACAGCCGCGGGAACAATGTGCGCGCAAGTGCCGCGGCGAACACCTGGCTGCGCACCACCAGGTTCATCGGCACCACATAGTGGGCGACCGCCGCCACGCCCAGCAGCGCGCCGACCAGCATCTGGTCCAGCGTGGTCAGCAACGGCATCACGATGCTCGACACGCTCACCCAGCCGCCATAGCCCAGCAGCTTGCGCGCCTCGGTGCGGTCGAAGGCGGTGAGGTTCAGCGGTTGCTCCTCGCGATAGACGAACGCCAGCACTGCCAGCACGGCAAGGCCGCGGGACACCGCCGCGGCGGGAATGACGATGGCCAGCGAAGGGCTGACAAGCACCGCGACCATCACCGGAATGATCTGGCCGATGCTGCCGCCGGCCACCTGGAGAAGATTGGCGGCGAGAAAGCGCTCGCGCGATTCCAGTACGCCGATCGCCACGCCGTGCAGCAACGCCATCGGAAACAGCACGGCGATCCAGGGGAAAGAGCTGGCGATCTCGGGCTTTAGCGCCTGCGGCACCGAGACCACCCGGTCCAGCAGAAACATGCCGCCGAAGTAGATCACCAGTCCGCCAAGCGTGCCGAAGCCGAGATTGAGCAGGAACGCCGTGGTCAGCACGCGGGCACGGTCAGCGTGCGGGGCATCGCGCATCTTGGCGAGGATGTTCGCCGCCGCCCGCGACAGGCCGAGATCGAGAAAGCCGAAATAGCCGAGCAGGATGATGACCAGCGCCAGAACGCCGTAACGGGCCTCGCCGATGTGGCGCACATAGAGCGGCACGGTGGCCAGTGCGACAATGAGAGGGACCACGGCGCCGATCACATTGATCGCGAAATTGGTCGTCAGCGCTTTGGCTTTCATGCAGCGTTCCGAACTGGCGGAGAGAAGGGCGGGCGCGGACATCTATAACCGCTCGGCGCAGCCGCGTCGTGTCTTCCGGCGCGTTGGAATGCATGCGGGGCATGACGGATCGGGCAGTCGCAAACTTTGCGCCGCTGTGCCATTTTGCGCTTCCCCGAGACCGCAGCGGAATTCCCGATGTTTCCGATACCCCAAGCGCGACTGTTGCCGAACACCTACGCCTATGAATCCCAGCCCATGGTGAAGCCCACCGGCTTCCGCGAATACGACGCGCGCTGGCTGTTCGGCGACGAGATCAATCTTATGGGCGTGCAGGCGCTCGGCATGGGGCTCGGCACGCTGATCCATGAACTGGGCGTGCGGCCGGAGATTGCCACCGGGCACGATTTCCGCGGCTACTCCTCTGCCATCAAGTACGCGCTGGTTTCCGGCCTCCAGGCGGCGGGCATCCATGTGCACGACATCGGCCTGGCGCTCTCGCCCATGGCCTATTTTGCGCAGTTCGAGCTGGATGTGCCGTGCGTCGCCATGGTCACCGCCTCGCACAACGACAATGGCTGGACCGGGGTGAAGATGGGCGTTAACCGGCCGATGACCTTCGGGCCGGATGAGATGACCCGGCTGAAGGAGATCGTGCTCGGCGCCAAGTTCATACTGCGCGACGGCGGCCGCTACACCTTCGTGCCGGACTTTCCCGCCCGCTACGTCAAGGACCTGACGGACCGGCCGAAGCTGAAGAACCCCATCAAGGCCGTGGTCGCCTGCGGCAACGGCACCGCGGGCGCCTTCGCGCCGGCGATCCTGGAGGCGCTCGGCGTCGAGGTGGTGCCGCTGGACTGCGACCTCGACCACAGCTTCCCCAAATACAATCCGAACCCCGAAGACATGGAAATGCTGCACGCCATGCGCGATGCGGTGCTGGCCTCCGGCGCCGATGTCGGGCTCGGCTTCGACGGTGACGGCGACCGTTGCGGCGTGGTCGACGAGACCGGCGACGAGATCTTCGCCGACAAGGTGGGCGTGATGCTGGCCCGCGATCTCTCCGCGCTCTATCCCGGCTCCACCTTCGTGGTCGACGTGAAGTCCACCGGCCTGTTCATGACCGATCCGGTGCTCATCGCCAACGGCGTGAAGGCCGATTACTGGAAGACCGGCCATTCCTACATGAAGCGCCGGGTGAACGAGAGCGGCGCCCTGGTCGGCTTCGAGAAGTCTGGCCACTACTTCTTCAACAAGCCGGTCGGCCGCGGCTATGATGACGGGCTGGTGTCCGCCATCGCCATTCTCGACATGCTGGACCGCAACCCGGGCCGCACGCTTTCCCAGCTCAAGGATGCGCTGCCCAAGACCTGGTCCTCGCCGACCATGTCGCCCCATTGCGCCGACGAGACCAAGTACGGCGTGGTGAGCGCCGTAGTGAAGCACTTCGAGGACCTCGCCGCCGCCGGCGGCAACGTCGCCGGCCAGCCGATCCGCGATCTCGTCACCGTCAACGGCGTGCGCGTGACGGTGGAAGACGGCTCCTGGGGCCTGGTGCGCGCTTCCTCCAACAAGCCGGAACTGGTGGTGGTGGTGGAGAGCCCGGTCTCCGAGCAGCGCATGCACGACATGTTCGCCGCGGTGAACCTCGTGCTGCGCACCCACCCCGAGGTCGGGGCCTACAATCAGAGCCTGTAAAGGCCGGCGAAGCGCGAGCGCAGCAGCAATGCAAGCGCTCCGCTGGCCGCGAGCGTGCCGAACAGCGCGCCGGCCGAGCCGGCGATGAACTCCGGCAGGCCGGGACTGCGGCCGGGTGCCAGATGCTGGATCAGTTCCAGCAGCCCGGCATACAGGACCAGGGCCGCGACGGCCGGCCAGCGCCGCCCGTCGCGGCCGCCCGCCAGCACCAGGCTGGCGGCCGTGCCGCAATAGGCGATGAAGTGCTCGAGGGCGTGGTTGGCGCCGGTGCGCGCCAATTGATCGGCCGGCAGCAGAGACAGCACCGCGATCGTCGCCACGCACGCGGCTGCGCAAACGCGCAGCACAAGCCGCTGGCGGCGTGCCGTGCGGTCGGCGGGCGTGTCGGGCAGTCTCATGGTGCGCCGCCAGTCAGGCTGTTCAGGCGGCCGCCTTGGAAACGCGGTCGATGGCCTGCAAGGTGGCGATCAGCGCCTCGAACTCGCGCAGCGGCACCATGTTCGGTCCGTCCGAGGGGGCGTTGTCCGGGTCGGGATGGGTCTCGATGAACACGCCGGCGACCCCCACCGCCACCGCCGCCCGCGCCAGCACCGGCACGAATTCGCGCTGACCGCCGGAAGAGGTGCCGCGCCCGCCCGGCTGCTGCACCGAATGGGTGGCGTCGAAGATCACCGGCGCGCCGGTGACCTGCGCCATGATCGGCAGGGACCGCATGTCGGACACCAGCGTGTTGTAGCCGAACGAGGCGCCGCGCTCGGTGACCAATATGTCGCCATTGCCGGTCTCGGTCAGCTTGGCCACCACATTGGCCATGTCCCAGGGGGCGAGGAACTGGCCCTTCTTCACATTCACCACCCGCCCGGTCTGCGCAGCGGCGACCAGCAGGTCGGTCTGCCGGCACAGGAAGGCGGGAATCTGCAGAATGTCGACCGCTTCGGCCACCGGCGCGCACTGGTCGATCTCGTGCACGTCGGTCAGCACCGGCATGCCGTAGCGCTCGCGGATCTCGGCGAAGATCGGCAGGGCCGCCTTCAGCCCGAGGCCGCGGCGCCCGCCCAGCGAGGTGCGGTTCGCCTTGTCGAACGAGCTTTTGAACACCACGCCGATGCCGCGCCGCTCGGCGATTTCCTTGATCGCGGCCGCGCATTCCAGCACATGCTCGCGGCTCTCGATCTGGCAGGGGCCGGCGATCAGGGCGAGTGGGCGATGATTGTCGAACACCACACCGCCGGCGGAGACGGTGGCGTGCGCGCGAAGTTCAGTCATGACAGGCTCCTTGCGAGCAGGCCGGCGGCGCTCAGAGCACGCCCGCCCGCAGCAGATCGTGAATATGCACGATGCCCACCGGCCGGCCTTCGCCGACCACCAGCAGCACCGTGATCTGACCCCGGTTCATTTCGCCCAGTGCGGCACTGGCAAGCTCGTCGGGGGCCACCACCAGCGGCGAGGGGGTCATCACCGCCTCGACCGGTCGGGTCAGCAGGTCCGGCGTCATATGGCGGCGCAGATCGCCGTCAGTGACGATGCCGGCCAGCCGGCCCTCGGCATCGACGACGCCGCAGCAGCCGAAATGCTTGCCGGTGATCTCGATCAGCGCCTCGCTCATCGGCGTACCGAGGCTCACCAGCGGCACATTGTCGCCATGCATCAGATCGGCGACTTTCATCAGCCGCGCACCGAGCTTGCCGCCGGGGTGAAACACCCGGAAGTCGGAGGCGGTGAAGCCGCGCTGCTCCAGCAGCGCCACCGCCAGCGCGTCGCCGAGTGCGAGCTGGAGCAAAGTGGAGGTGGTGGGCGCCAGGCCGTGCGGGCAGGCTTCCTCGGCCGCCGGCAGCGCCAGCACGATGTCGGCAGCGCGGGCGAGCGAGGAGGTCTCGTTCGCGGTCATCGCCACCAGCGGCACGGCAAAGCGCTTGGCATACTGCACGATGACGCCGAATTCGGCAGTCTCGCCGGACCAGGACAGCGCCAGCACCACATCGTCCGGCGTCACCATGCCCAGGTCGCCATGGCTGGCCTCGGCGGCATGGAGAAACAGCGCCGGCGTGCCGGTGGAGGCGAGCGTGGCGGCGATCTTGCGGCCAATATGGCCGCTCTTGCCCATGCCGGTGACGATGACCCGGCCGCGGGCGCGCTTGATACGGGCGACGGTGCGCAGCGCGGCCTCGCCGAGCGGTCCGTCCAGCGCGCGAGCAAGCGCCGCCAGCCCATTGGCTTCCACCGCCACGGTGCGGCCAAGGCTCGCGCGCAGCACGGCGTCGGCCATCGGTTCAGCCGGGGCAGGGGCTTCGTTCAGGCGGGCAGCGTTCAAGCTCGGCTCCCTTTGGCCGCGCCACGACGCCTGACGGCGCAGCGGACGATGCCGTGCGATGAACCTGCGTCAATACTGGGCAATGCCGGCGGAGGCAATCCGGGGCCAGGACGGCTTGGCCCGGTCGGCACGCGCCGTCATGGCCCGGCTCGTCCGGGCTTAGGTCACGACCCTTGATTCCCCGGACAAGCCGGGGAATGACGGTGCGCGGATAAGAGCCTCACACCGCCTGCGGGCGGCCGACGCTGTCGTAGGTGAAGCCCATCGCCGCCATGTCCGATGGCCGGTAGATGTTGCGCAGGTCGACCACCACCGGGCGCTTGAGGCCGGCCTTGATGCGTTCGAAGTCGAGCGCGCGGAAGGCGTCCCATTCAGTGACGATCACCAGGGCATCTGCCCCTTCGGCGCATTCATACGGATCGCTGGCATAGATCACCTCGGCCGGCAGCACCTTGTGCGCCTCCTCCATGCCTTCCGGATCGAACGCGCGCACCACCGCGCCGCGGTCCAGCAGCGAGTGGATGATGCTGATGGAGGGCGCCTCGCGCATGTCGTCGGTGTTCGGCTTGAAGGTGAGGCCGAGCACGGCAATGGTGGCGCCGCGCACGTCGCCGTCCAGCGCATTGGCCACCTTGCGCGCCATGGCGGATTTGCGCGCGTCGTTTACGCCCACCACCGTTTCCACCAGACGCAGCGGCGTGCCGGCTTCCTGCGCGGTGCGCACCAGGGCGATGGTGTCCTTAGGGAAGCAGGAGCCGCCGTAGCCGGGGCCAGCGTGCAGGAATTTGCCGCCGATGCGCTTGTCGAGGCCGATACCCCGCGCAACTTCCTGCACATTGGCGCCCACCTGCTCGCAGAGGTCGGCCACTTCGTTGATGAAGGTGATCTTGGTCGCAAGGAAGGCGTTGGCGGCGTATTTGATGAGTTCCGAGGTGCGCCGGCTGGTGAACAGCACCGGCGAGGCGTTGAGATAGAGCGGGCGATAGAGCTCGGTCATCACGGCGCGGGCGCGCTCATCATCGGTGCCGACCACCACCCGGTCCGGCCGCTTGAAATCTTCGATCGCCGCGCCTTCGCGCAGGAATTCCGGGTTCGACACCACGGCGATGTCGGCCTCCGGCGCCACTTCCTTCACCAAGCGCTCGACATGGTCGCCGGTGCCCACCGGCACGGTCGACTTGGTCACCAGCACGGTGAAGCCCTGCGCGGCCTTGGCCACTTCGCGCGTCGCGGCATAGACATAGGAGAGGTCGGCATAGCCGTCGCCGCGCCGCGAGGGCGTGCCGACCGCGATGAACACCGCGTCCGCGCCCGCCACCGCCTCGGCCAGGTTGGTGGTGAAGGAGAGCCGGCCGGCGCGCATATTGGTGGTCACGAGGTCGGCCAGGCCCGGTTCAAAGATCGGGATCTCGCCTCGATTGAGCGCCTCGATCTTGCCGGCATGCGTATCGACGCAGCACACGGTGTGCCCGAAATCGGCAAAACAAGTGCCGGATACGAGCCCCACATAGCCCGCACCGATCATCGCAACACGCATGGCACATCCCCGTTGTGCGTTGGCGGGACGTCACCGCCCCGGCAAGGTCATACCGCACTTCACCCGAAGCGCAGCCTGATCCATTCCGAATAGAACAGCCGCGGCACTGCGAGAAACCATTCGGTCGAAACCGTCCGGTCTCCTGTCGTTCACCGCCGCGGCACGACCCGATTGCCCACTGGGCCGGTGGCATAGGCGCCCCGCGACCCGTGAGCAATATCCGCCGTTGAATGCAATGAAATGACCAGATCGGCCGACACGCCGGCGGCGCGCCCGAGACGCAGCGCCGCAGGGCAGGCGTCCGCCACGGTCCTAGCTGCGGTTGTACACATCCTCGATGCGGATGATGTCGTCCTCGCCCAGATAGGACCCGGTCTGCACCTCGATCAGTTCGAGGGTGATCTTGCCCGGATTAGCGAGGCGGTGGACCACGCCGATCGGCAGATAGGCGGCTTCCGTCTCGTGAACCTCGTTGACCTTGTCGCCGACGGTGACCAGCGCAGTGCCCTTGACCACCACCCAGTGCTCCGCGCGGTGATAATGCTTCTGCAATGAGAGCGCCTGGCCCGGCTCGACGACGATCTTCTTCACATGGAAGCGCTCGCCGCGGCAGATGGTCTGGTAGGTGCCCCAGGGCCGGTGCGCCTTCATGTGCTCGCTGGCCTTGAGGTTCTGCTCGGCCTTGAGCTTGGCGACCAGGCCCTTCACCTCCTGCGCGCGGGCGTTGGGCACCACCAGCACGGCATCGTCGGTGGCGACGACCGACAGCCCCTCGACACCCACGGCGGCCACAAGCGGACCATCCGAATGGATATAGGTGTCGCGGCTGTCCAGCAGCATGGCGGGGCCGCGGGTCACGTTGCCGGCGGCATCGGGCTCGCCGATCTCGCGCAGGGCATCCCAGCTGCCGATGTCCGACCAGCGGAAGGCGCCGGCCACCACGGCCGCGCGGTTGGTGCGCTCCATCACCGCATAGTCGATCGATTTCGCCGGCGAGTTGGAGAAGGCGCGCGGGTCGAGCCGCAGGAAGCCGAGATCGTCGGCCGCGCCTTCCACCGAGGCGCGCACGGCGTGCACCATTTCAGGCTCGAAGCGCTCCGCCTCTTCCAGCAGAAGGCGGGCGGGGAACATGAAGTTGCCGGAGTTCCACAGATATCCGGCCTCGATATAGCGCGCGGCGGTTGCGGAATCCGGCTTCTCGACGAAGGCGGTGACCGAGCGGGCATCGCTGCCTTCAGCCAGCGCATTGCCGGGATTGATGTAGCCGTAGCTGGTGCGCGGCCCGGTCGGCGCGATGCCGAAGGTGACGATACGGCCGGTGGCGGCCGCGCGCGCGGCGTCGCGGCAGGATTCCAGGAACAGGTCGGGGTCGAGCACCACATGGTCGGCGGCGAGCGCCAGCACCAGGCAGTCCTGACCGGCGAGCTTTTGGGCGATCAGTGCCGCGGCGATCAGCGCCGGGCCGGAGTCGCGCCGCGCCGGCTCCAGCGCCACGGTGGCGTTGAGCCCGATCTCGGCGGCCTGGCGGCGGGCGAAAAAGCGGAAATCCTCATGGGTGAGAACCAGCGGCGCCGCGAACAGCGACCGGTCGGACACCCGCGCCAGGGTCTCCTGGTACAGAGTGCGGGGGCCGGCGAGCGGCTGGAACTGCTTCGGCAGGCTGTCGCGGGAGACGGGCCAAAGCCGGGTTCCGGTTCCCCCCGCCAGCACTACGGGCACCACCGGAACCGATACCACCGGAGAAGGACTGAGCATCGACAAGTCTCCAAACCCATTCACGTAACGAACGCGGCCCGGCGCCGTTCGGCCCCGGCCGCATGCCAACATCTTGGCCGGCCCCTGATCGAAGCCGACCCGCCTTCATCCCACAGGCGGCACGACAGCCGCGCACGATCGGCCTTCGCAGTCGCAGCATGAACCAATCCCGCGGCCACGCCAAGGCTGTGTAGCGCGATGAAATTACGCAAAGGTAATGATTGCGGTATTTAAACACCATTTTTCGAAATCCTTCGGTGGAACTGTAATTCCGCACCGGCGTTCTTCACCCGCGTCGCCGCGGCCCGGGCGACGGCGAGGAGCACCGACAATGGACGCCCAAAGAAGCCCTCGCACTCAGACGGGGCCGATCAGCTCCGAGCGCGCGTCGCCCGTGGAAGTCGAAATCGACAGCAAGGCCGACCGCATCTGGGAGCGCCTCACCCAGGTGTCCATTGTGCTCATCGGCGTCATCGCGCTGGCGGGCGCCCTGGCTGCGGCGCGCGCGGTGCTCATCCCCATCGTTGCCGCCGTGATCATCGGCAGCGTGATCGGCCCGGCCATCGAGGCGATGGGACGCCGCGGCATCCCGACCCTGGCCAGTTCCGGGCTGCTGGTGGCGCTGTTGTTCGGCGTCTTCTACGGCGTCGCCGCGGCCCTGGCCGGGCCGCTGGCCGATTGGATCGACCGAGGGCCGGAGATCGGCGAACTGATGAAGAGCCGGTTCGAGGCCATCCAGCCGATGATCGGAACCATCGGCTCCTTCATCGACTCGGTCGAATCGATCGGCCGGCAGGCGAGCCCGCCGCTGGTGGTGGACGTCGCTGATTCGTCGATGTTGCAGAACGCGGTGAGCGTGATCACCCCGGCGATCGGCGAGTTCATCCTGTTCTTCGGGTCGCTGCTGTTCTTTCTGGCCGGCCGGGTGCAGATCAAGCGCAAGGTGGTGCAGGTGATCGCGCCGCGCCCGACGCGGCTGGCTGCGCTGCGGGTGTTTCGCACCATCGAGGACCGGCTCGGCGCCTACCTCGTCACCGCCACCTTCATCAATATCGGTCTCGGCTGCGCCACCGGCATCATGAGCTGGGCACTCGGCCTGCCGAACCCGATTCTGTGGGCGGCGCTCGCCTGCGTGCTGAATTACATCCCCTATGTCGGGCCGGCGGTGATGACGCTGATTCTGACCGTGGTCGGGCTGATCACTTTCCCCACCGTTCTGGCCGGCCTGGCGCCGGCGGCGGTGTTTCTGGTGCTCACCAGCATCGAAGGCCAGTTCCTGATGCCGCTCATCGTCGGGCGGCGGGTTTCGCTCAATCCGTTCGGCGTGTTCCTCTCCATGGCGGTCTGGACCTGGCTGTGGGGACCGGTCGGCACCTTCCTCGCCGTGCCGCTGCTGATCGCCGGCAAAGCCCTGGCCGAGGAAATGCTGACGCCGGACCGGCCGAATCTGCCGGGCTGATCCGCGAGTGCCGGCCGCTTGACACCCGCAAGCCCCTGCCTTAACACCCGCCGCACCCGACGAGAGGCCGTTCGTGCCCGTCGCCTGGGGGTGTAGCTCAGTTGGTTAGAGCGCCGGCCTGTCACGCCGGAGGTCGCGGGTTCGAGCCCCGTCACTCCCGCCACTCCACAATCCGCAGCCTACCCGTTGTGCAGCACACAAAAGTGGATCGCCGCTTTCTGCTGCGTTGCAACCACACTGCGTTCGATTGGCGCAAGCCTCGGTGAAACGACACTTTTTGCCGCCGGCGCGCTAAAATATACTGTATGCCAGTCGTGACTTGCCTAGTGCATACCCTTGCCTCGCTCAGGGCGGTGCGATAAGCCTGCGGCGTGAGCTTTGAATTTTTCGCAACTGCGGAAAACGCAGCGCCCGCAGCGCTCCAGCACCGCGGAGAACGCCTTATGAGCAGCCTGCTTCAGGACTACCTGCCGGTCGTGATCTTCATTGCCGTGGCGGGGGTCATCGGCCTCGCGCTGCTGGTGGCGCCGTATCTGGTTGCCTACAGCCGGCCGGATGCCGAGAAGCTCTCCGCCTATGAGTGCGGCTTCAACGCCTTCGACGACGCGCGGATGAAGTTCGACGTGCGCTTCTATCTGGTGTCGATTCTCTTCATCATTTTCGACCTTGAGGTCGCCTTCCTGTTTCCCTGGGCCATCACCTTCGGCGATCTCGGCTCGTTCGGCTTCTGGTCGATGATGCTGTTTCTCGGCGTGCTCACGGTCGGCTTCATTTACGAGTGGAACAAGGGAGCGCTGGAATGGGATTGACCCCGGCCATGGCCCCCAGCATCGCACCGGCCCCCAAGGGCATCATCGATCCCTCGACCGGCAAGCCGGTCGGCGCCAATGATCCGTTCTTCCTGGAGGTGAATGCCGAGCTGGCCGACAAGGGCTTCCTCGTCACCGCCACCGACGATCTCATCAACTGGGCCCGCACCGGCTCACTGATGTGGATGACGTTCGGCCTGGCATGCTGCGCCGTCGAGATGATGCACACCTCGATGCCGCGCTACGATGTCGAGCGCTTCGGCTTCGCGCCGCGCGCCAGCCCGCGCCAGTCGGACGTGATGATCGTCGCCGGCACGCTGACCAACAAGATGGCCCCGGCGCTGCGCAAGGTCTACGACCAGATGCCGGAGCCGCGCTACGTCATCTCCATGGGCTCGTGCGCAAACGGCGGCGGCTACTACCATTATTCGTATTCGGTCGTGCGCGGCTGCGACCGCATCGTGCCGGTCGATATCTATATTCCGGGCTGCCCGCCCACCGCCGAGGCGCTGCTCTACGGCGTCCTGCTGCTGCAGAAGAAGATTCGCCGCACCGGCACCATCGAGCGCTGAGCGGAAAGAGGCCGGGAATGGACGATACGCTGAAGGAAATGGGCGCCCATGTCGCCGCCGCGCTGCCCGGTGCGGTGCTGGGCTCCAGCATCGCGTTCGGCGAACTCACCCTCACCGCTGCGGCGGCGGAGGTGACTCGGGTGCTCGCCTTTCTGCGCGACGACCCGTCCTGCCGTTTCGTCTCCTTCATCGACATTTGCGGCGTCGACTGGCCGGAGCGCGAGAAGCGCTTCGACGTCGTCTACCATCTGCTGTCCCCGACCCAGAACATCCGCGTGCGGGTAAAGGTGGAGACCGACGAGGTCACCGCCGTGCCGTCCGCCACCGGCGTGTTCGCCGGCGCGCTGTGGTTCGAGCGCGAAGCCTACGATCTCTACGGCATCCTGTTCTCCGGCCATCCCGAACTGCGCCGGCTGCTGACCGATTACGGCTTCGACGGCTATCCGCTACGCAAGGACTTCCCGACCACCGGTTTCGTCGAGGTGCGCTACGACGACGAGCGCAAGCGGGTGGTGTACGAGCCGGTGAAACTCGCCCAGGAGTTCCGCAGCTTCGACTTCCTCTCGCCGTGGGAAGGCCCGGACTATAAGCTGCCGGGCGACGAGAAGGCTTCCCAGGTCAAGGCCGGCTGAGGCGCAGACAACTCATGAACGCACCCGTCCAGACCGACGCTAACGTCCGCAACTTCCAGATCAACTTCGGCCCGCAACACCCTGCGGCGCATGGTGTTTTGCGGTTGATTCTGGAGCTTGACGGCGAGATCGTCGAGCGGGTCGACCCGCACATCGGCCTGCTGCACCGCGGCACCGAGAAGCTGATCGAGACCAAGACCTATCTCCAGGCCGTGCCCTATTTCGACCGGCTCGACTATGTCGCGCCGATGAACCAAGAGCATGCCTTCTGCCTCGCGGTGGAGCGGCTGCTGGGCATCACCGTGCCGCGCCGCGGCCAGCTCATCCGCGTGCTCTATTCCGAGATCGGCCGCATCCTCTCGCACATGCTCAATGTGACGACGCAGGCGCTCGACGTCGGTGCGCTCACCCCGCCGCTGTGGGGCTTCGAAGAGCGTGAGAAGCTGATGGTCTTCTACGAGCGCGCCTCCGGCTCGCGCATGCACGCTGCCTATTTCCGGCCTGGCGGCGTGCACCAGGACCTGCCGCTCAATCTGGTCGAGGATATCCTGGCCTGGACCAACGCCTTCCCGGCCTTCATGGACGACCTTGACGGCCTACTCACCGACAACCGCATCTTCAAGCAGCGCAATGTGGATATCGGCATCGTCTCGCTGGAGGACGCCTTCGCCTGGGGCTTCTCCGGCGTCATGGTACGCGGCTCCGGCGCGGCGTGGGATTTGCGCAAGGCGCAGCCCTATGAGTGCTATGCCGAGATGGATTTCGATATTCCCATCGGCAAGAATTGCGACAATTACGACCGCTACTGCATCCGGATGGAAGAGATGCGCCAGTCTGCGCGCATCATGCGGCAATGCTGTGAAAAGCTGCTGAAGGAGCCGGGCCCGGTCGCGGCGGTGGACAACAAGGTGGTGCCGCCCAAGCGCGGCGAGATGAAACGCTCGATGGAAGCGCTCATCCACCACTTCAAGCTCTATACCGAGGGCTACCACGTCCCGGCTGGCGAAGTTTATGCCGCGGTCGAGGCGCCCAAGGGCGAGTTCGGCGTCTATCTGGTCGCCGACGGCACCAACAAGCCGTACCGCTGCAAGATCCGCGCACCGGGCTTTGCGCATTTGCAGGCGATGGATTTCCTGTGCCGCGGCTACATGCTGGCGGACGTCTCGGCGATCCTCGGATCGCTGGACATCGTGTTCGGAGAAGTGGACCGCTGAGCACCGCGACACGCGGTTCGCCAAGGGGTTCGAGAGGTTCGACGAGAAGGGTTCTGCATGTCCGTCCGCAGGCTCGCGCCTAAGGAAGTCCAGCCCGAAAGCTTCGCCTTCACGGCGGAGAACCAGGATTGGGCCGCGAAGACCATCGCCAAATATCCGGCCGGCCGTCAGGCCAGCGCGGTGATTCCGCTGTTGATGCGGGCGCAGGAGCAGGCCGGCGGCTGGGTCTCGGAGCCCGCCATGCGCGTGGTCGGCGACATGCTCGGCATGGCGCCGATCCGGGTCTATGAGATCGCCACCTTCTACACCCAGTTCCAGCTCAATCCGGTGGGCCGCAAGGCGCATATTCAAGTCTGCGGCACCACGCCCTGCATGCTGATGGGCGCCGAGGAGCTGAAGAAGGTGTGCCAGCGGCGCATCCACCACGATCCGTTCCATTTGTCGCCGGACGGCGACTTTTCGTGGGAAGAGGTCGAGTGCGCCGGCACCTGCGTGAACGCGCCGATGGTGCAGGTGTACAAGGACGTCTATGAAGACCTGACGCCCGAGGGGCTGGAAGCCATCATCGACGCCTTCGCCCGCGGCGAGACCCCGCCGACCGGCCCGCAGAACGGCCGGCTGAACAGTGCGCCGATTGGCGGGCTGAAATCGCTGACGGCGCCGGAACTGTTCGACGGATCGATGGTGGGGCAGGGGTCGGGTCTCGCCGCCGCCCGCGCCGCCATCGCCGCCCGCGCGCAGCCCGCCCCTGCTGCCGAGCCGGCACCGCCCAAGAGCGATCCGGCTCCGGCCAAGCCGCCGGTTGCCGAGGCCGTGAAGGTGCAGGCCGAAGCCGACAAGGAAAAGGTGCCCGACCAGCCCGTCGCGGCGGCCAAGGCCAAGCGCGCACCGAAGTCCGACCCATCGAAGACCGGAGGCTGAGGAACGCCATGCTTTCGGACAAGGACCGCATCTTCACCAACATCTATGGCGAGCACGATTGGGGCCTGAAGGGCGCGCTCAAGCGCGGCTCATGGGACGGCACCAAGACGATTCTGGAGGCCGGTCGCGACTGGATCGTCGACCAGATGAAGGCCTCCGGCTTGCGCGGCCGCGGCGGGGCGGGCTTTCCCACCGGGCTGAAGTGGTCCTTCATGCCCAAGCAATCGGACGGCCGGCCGCATTATCTGGTGGTGAACGCCGACGAATCCGAGCCCGGCACCTGCAAGGATCGCGAGATCCTGCGGCACGACCCGCACCATCTGGTCGAAGGCTGCCTCATCGCCGGCTTCGCCATGGGCGCGCATGCCGCCTATATCTATGTGCGCGGCGAGTTCATCCACGAGCGCGAGAATCTCCAGGCCGCGGTCGACCAGGCCTATGAGGCCCGGCTGATCGGCAAGGACAATGTCCATGGCTGGGACTTCGAGATCATCGTCCACCACGGCGCCGGCGCCTATATTTGCGGTGAGGAAACCGCGCTGCTGGAGAGCCTGGAGGGCAAGAAGGGCCAGCCGCGGCTGAAGCCGCCTTTCCCGGCCAATGTCGGCCTCTATGGCTGTCCGACCACGGTCAACAATGTCGAATCCATCGCGGTTGCGCCCACCATTCTGCGGCGCGGCCCGTCCTGGTTCGCCGGCATCGGCCGGCCGAACAATGTCGGCACCAAATTGTTCGGCATATCGGGGCATGTGAACACGCCCTGCATCGTCGAGGAGGCGATGGGCATCCCGTTCAAGGAGCTCATCGACAAGCACGGCGGCGGCGTTCGCGGCGGCTGGGACAATCTGCTCGCCATCATCCCCGGCGGCGCCTCGTGCCCGATCATCCCGGCCGACCAGTGCGCCGACCTGATCATGGACTTCGACGGGACCCGCGCGGTGAAGTCCTCGCTCGGCACCGCCGGCGTGCTGGTGATGGACCGCTCCACCGACGTCATCAAGGCGATCGCCCGCATCTCGGCCTTCTTCAAGCACGAGAGCTGCGGCCAGTGCACGCCGTGCCGCGAAGGTACCGGCTGGATGTGGCGGGTGATGGACCGCATGGTGCAGGGCCGCGCCCAGAAGCGCGAGATCGACCTCCTGCTCCAGGTCACCACCCAGGTCGAGGGCCACACCATCTGCGCCCTCGGCGACGCCGCAGCCTGGCCGATCCAGGGCCTGATCCGCCATTTCCGCCCGGAGATCGAAAAGCGCATCGACCAATATGCGGCCAACCCGCATATGGACCCGGTGCCGGTGGCGGCGGAGTGATGGGGATGGAGCTTCGCAAGACCGTAGAGCTGATCGACGCGAACGACACCAATCTCTCGGGATCGGTGTTCGTGAACGTCAATCTTTCCGGTTCACGCTTTGACGACGTCAACATGTCGGGCTGGTCGGTCAAGAACGTCAATTTTTCTGGGCTCACGTTGGAATGCGCGAACGTGTCGGGCGCGCGCATCACGCATGCAGACCTTGTCGGCGTATCGATCGCGGAGTGCCGGCTCGACGGCATGAGGATCGATGGAATTCTCGTGACGGATTTGCTGGCGGCCTATCGCGCCGCGCATGAGGCGAACTGATGGCCAAGCTCATCGTCGACGACATCGAGGTCGAAGTTCCCGCCGAGTTCACGCTGCTGCAGGCGTGCGAGGCGGCGGGGGCCGAGATTCCGCGCTTCTGCTTCCATGAGCGGCTGTCCATCGCCGGCAATTGCCGCATGTGCCTCGTCGAAGTGAAGGGCGGCCCGCCCAAGCCGACGGCGAGCTGCGCGATGAATGTGCGCGACCTGCGCCCCGGCCCCAATGGCGAGCCGCCGGTGGTGCTCACCAAGTCGCCCATGGTGAAGAAGGCCCGCGAAGGGGTGATGGAGTTCCTGCTCATCAACCACCCGCTGGATTGCCCGATCTGCGACCAGGGCGGCGAGTGCGA
>JBGGNI010000066.1:0-5701 GCA_041287585.1 Xanthobacteraceae bacterium | reverse complement strand
CCCTGGTCGGCCTCGTTCTTCGGATAGGTCCAATAGGAATCGTTGAGGCCCGGCCCGATCTTGCCCTCGCCATAATGGCCGTGGCAGCCCGAGCACATGGCGAGAAACAGCTCATGCGCCTTGGGCAGGCAGATCTTGTCTTCGTTGTAGATGTTCGTTCCGGTTTCCATGAACGTCTTCACGGCTTTAGTGTCGCGCCCCTCCTCGGGCGCCTCCGAAAGGTCCAGCGGCTGGCCGGTGACGGTGTTGGTGAGCATGATGGCGGCGCGGGCACCCCATCCCAGCGCGGCAAGGGTGAGAAGCACGGATGCCGTCTTGAGGATTGTCGCTTTTCTCATCGGACCTGTTCGCATCGCGGGCCAAAACTTCGGTGCCGGGCGCGTCCCGCTCAACGGTTGCTGCGGCGACTGCCTCAGCTGTTCGGCTTGAGCAGCGGGACGCCTTCCTCGGTGAGGATCTGCTCGATCTGCGGGCGCGCCTTCTGCAACCCGGCATCGATGTCGGCGAGCAGCGCCGCGTCGTCCTTGCGCACGCCCACCGCCTGGTCGTAATGCAGCGGGATGGTCTGGCCGCCATCGGTGCGTTCCAGGTCGTTGGAAATCACCGTCATGCGCAGCGGCGCCGTCGACGACTTCACATAGCGGGCCACCTCCGGCGCGAAGGCGATGGCAACATCGGCCTCGCCACCCGCCACCTCGGTGACCAGACGGTCGCCCGGAACCTGGGTCCACTGGTTGCGGCGCGAGACGAAATTGACCAGCGAATACATATAGGCGGCGTTGTCTTCGAACCGCCCGATGCGCTTCAGCATGGTCTCGGCCGGCGAATAGAAGCGCACCGCAAAGCGGGTCTGCTCCTTGATCTGCGGGTCGTTCCAGGCGGTGGCGGTGATGTTGCGGTCGGCGCGCGTCACCAGCACATAGCCGGTGCGGTAATAGGGCTTCGAGGTCAGCAGGCGCTCGTCGCCGACATCGACGCCCATGACGACGTCGCAATTGTTTTTGTCGAGCTGGTCGCGCACCAGATAGATGCCGGGCTTGTCATTGCGCACGAACACGGCCGTGCGGCCCATCGCCTCGGCGAGGGCGACCGCGATTCTGTCCTCAAAGCCCGAGGAATCCTTCGCCGAGAACGGCGCCTCGACGTTCGACGCGCAGATGCGCAGTTCGGCGCGCGGGGGTTGGTTGGTCGCGGCGCCGGCAATGCCCACCAAAGCCAAGCCCGCGGTGGCGATGCCGGCGGCGGCCGTCGCCGTGGCGAGAAGGCCGATCCTGTGTCGGTTCGACATGATGATGATCCTGTTGTCTGAGCGTGAGCGCCTGTCGCGCCGGCTCGCTCACAATCCTGTGGGTGAGCCGGGCATGGTCGCAGGGCGTCGTCGCAGGGCATTGGCGACCCGCCGCGGGGCGGGTCGCCGGTCGTGGCCGATCAGCCGCCGGTCTTCACCGTGGTGGCGTATTCGCCGACATTCGGGTTCTCGTAAGGCCCCTTGCCGTCGAGCGAGAACACCATCACGCCGCCGCCCATCTGGGTGTAGTGCTGGAGTTCCTTGAAGGCGCCCACCGCGCCGAGGCCGGCGGTCGGGTCGTTCAGGTCGAACACCAGGCCGACCCCTGGCCAGCCGCCGACGCCGTAATAGATGGCAACGTACTGCACGCCGTTATGGGTGTAGGTCATCGGGTGGCCGATGACGCCGGAGGGCAGCTTGAACTTCCAGAGCAGTTCGCCGGTGTCGCTGTCGCGTGCCTTGATGAAGCCGTCGAGCGTGCCGTAGAAAACCAGGCCGCCGGAGGTGGCGAGCGTGCCGCCCCAGGCCGCGAAGCGCTCCATCACTTCCCACTTGTACTTGTTGTTGATGGAGTCATAGGCCTTGACCTGCCCAAGGCCCTCGTACTTCTGCCGGTCGCCCTTCGGGCCGGGATACATGTTCAGCGTCGCGCCGACGAAGAACTGGCCGGCGCGGTAGGGAAGCATGAACGGCTCCCAGTCCATGCAGATGTGGTTGATACCCATGAAAAAGGACTTGCGCTCCGGGTCGTAGGAGTCGTGTCCCTGATTATGGTAGCCCATGGCCGAAGGGCAGATGTCGCGGCCCTTGTGGTCCATGCGGGTGGCATATTCCGGGTCGCGCTGCGGCAGGCCGGTCTTGAGGTCGACCTGCTTCACCCAGTTCACCGTGTCGTCGATCTTGTCCGCCGAGACCAGGTCGCCATTGGTGCGGTCGAGCGTGTAGACGATGCCGTTGCGGTCCGGGTGGGTGAGCAGCTTGCGCAGCTTGCCGGTCTTGTCCTGCTGCTCGGAGAGCATCATGACGTTGACGCCGGCATAGTCCCATTCGTCGTGCGGGGTCTTCTGGTAGCCGAACTTGGCCATTCCGGTGTCGGCGTCGCGGCCCCAGATGGTCATGGTCCACTTATTGTCGCCCGGACGCATGGTCTCGTTCCACGGCGCCGGGTTGCCGGAGCCGTAATAGAACATGTTGGTGCCGGGGTCGTAGGCGTACCAGCCCCAATTGGTGCCGCCGCCGATCTTCCACGCCTCGCCTTCCCACGTCGCCTGGCCGAGGCCCTTCTGGCCGTAATGCGGATTGGCGCTGTTGAAGTCGGACGCCAGCCGCACCTCCTCGTCCGGGCCGGTGGCATAGGCGCGCCACTTCTGGGCGCCGGTGGCGATGTCGTAGGCGGTGACGTAGCCGCGCACGCCGAGCTCGGCACCCGAGGAGCCGATCAGGACCAGATCCTTCACCACATAGGGGGCGATGGTCAGGGTCGAGCCGACCTTGATGTCGGAGTTCTCAAGCTTCCAGTATTCCTCGCCAGTGTCGGCCTTGAGGGCGACGATGTTGCCATCGAGCTGGGTCTTGATGATGAGCGGGCCGACCGTGCCGTTGCCGGGCCAATAGGCCAGGCCGCGATTGACCACGTCGCAGCAGGCGACGGCGCGCGCGGTGGGGTTCTGCTTCGGCTTGTGCTGCCACAGGATGCGGCCGGGGTCATCCAGCGCCACCGCGAAGGTGGTATTGGGGAAGGGCGAGTGGATGTACATCTTGCCATCGACCACCAGCGGCGTGCCTTCGTGGCCGCTGAGCACGCCGGTGGAGAACGACCACGCCGCTTTCAGCTGCTTGACGTTCTGCTTGTTGACCTGCTTGGCGTCGACATAATTGTTGGCGCTGTAGTTCTTGCCGGTCATCGGCCAGTTTTCGGTGCTCTTCGACAGCTCGTCGAGCTTGTCATTGGCTGCCGCCGGCACCAGTGCGACCGCAAGCGCGGCGGCCACCGTGAGGGCGGACACCGAAGTATAAAATCGGCTCATGTGCACTTCCTCGCGTTTCCTGCATCCCAGACAGGTCCGCGCGCAGCCGGGGGTCCGGTCCGGCGCGGATCGTTTTCACCTCTCCGATTTTCACCGCACGGTTATGGCGATCGCCTTGCGGTCTATTTCGAAAATCGAAGTTATGCTTATGAATTTCTTATAGATATCTTCTGTACGTCGATATGATGGGCGCAGCCGGAAACGGCTGTCTTTAGGCAGGATGGAAATTTTTGGCGGGAACTTGTTCCCGATTCGCGCGGGACGTCGCGTTCCTGCCGCCGAGCGGCTTGCCTGAATGGCCGGAAACTGCTTTTCTTACAGCTTCTTGAAGATACGTCGGCAATCGGTTCCGCGCGTTGTCCGGCGGTGACGGGACGTGCGGCATTTCGGCGTTCGGCGTTTGTTCAATCGATGACGTCTTCGTTTTATAAGAAGAACATAAGTATACATGCGCCACTCTCCGAACGCCGTTCTGCGCACGCTGCTGCTGGGCTTCGCCGCGCTGGCCCTTGCCGGCTGCTTCGGTGAGAGCGAACCCGACGCCGCCGCCCGCGAGCGCGTCGCCCCGCCGGACGGCGCCGCCCGCAAGGCGTGGCTCGACCCCGCCGACCCGCTCGACCCCGCCCTCTGGCTGGCGAGCCGCGAGGCCGGCCGCGACGTTGCGCGCGATGCCGCCGCGGTGCTGCGCTGGAAGGCGCTGCTCACCGATGCCGATGCCCGCTTCGGCGAGACCGACCGCATGATCGCCAACCGTGCCGCCCAGCTGGAGGGCATGCTGCGGGAGATCGGCGCGCGGGAGAGCGCGCACGACATCGTCACCCTGTTCCTGCCGCTCGCCGCCCCCGGTTCGCGCCGCGGCTTCAGCGACCTGTGCCAGCATTATTTCAACCTGCGCAGCCAGGGCGCCACAAGCGAGGCGGCCCTCGCCACGCTGCGCGCCCCCGCGGCGGAGCCGGTGCGATGAGCGGGCTCAAAGCCTTCTGGCGCCGCCGGTCGCTGCGCTGGCAGGTGATGGCGGCGGTGGTCGTCATCAATCTGTGTGCGGCGCTCATGGCCTTCGCCGTCACCGTCGCCAATGCGCGGCGCGCCACCGGTGTCGAGATCGGCGCCTCGCTGGCGATGGCCGAACGCTATGTCGCGGAGGCGGTCGAGCGGCTGACGCAGGCCGGCGGCACGGTGTCGCTGACGCAACTGCCGCTGCATGTCAGCGGCCTGCGGCATGTTCGCATCCGCATCGAGGATGCGCAGGGCCGCCTCATCGGCCTCGCGCCGGCCGCCGGCACCGAGAGCGAGGAGGTTCCCGAATGGTTCGCCGCACTGGTGACGGTGGAGCGCACCGCGCGCGATATCGCGGTGATGGACGGAGAGCGCCTGATCGGCCGGGTGCAGGTGGCGGGCGAGGCTTTGGACGAGATCGCCGAGGTGTGGGAGGACACCTCCGACCTCGCGGTGCTGGCTTCAATCGTCAATCTCGTCATTCTCGCCGCGCTTTATGTCGCGCTGGGGCGGCTGCTGCGACCGCTGAAGACGCTCTCCGCCGGCCTTTCCGAGCTTGAGGCCGGGCGCTTCGAGCACCGCCTGGCGCTGCCGCCAGTCCGCGAACTCGCGCTGATCGCGCAGCGCTTCAATGCGCTCGGGAGCGCGCTCAATGCGGCGCGGGATGACAATGCCCGGCTGGCGCAGCGGCTGATCCGGGTGCAGGACGACGAGCGCCGGCAGATCGCCGCGGACCTGCACGACGAGCTCGGACCGTGCCTGTTCGGCCTTCGGGCCAACCTCGAATCGGTGGAGCGGCTCGCCGCCGCCGATCCGTCCCGGCTGGCCTGTATTGCCGAGCGCACGGCGAGCATGGCGGACATCCTCGACCGCATTCAGGGGCTGAACCGGCGTCTGCTGCGCAAGATCCGGCCGATGGCGCTCGGCCATGTGCCGCTGGCGGATGTGATCGCCGACCTGATCGCCGATTTCCAGAGCCATGCGCCGGAGCCGAGTCTGCACCTCGCCTGCGAAAGCCTCGCGGAGCGCTATGGCGACAGCATCGATCTCACCGCCTATCGCTGCGTCCAGGAGGCGGTGACCAACGCTCTTCGCCACGGCGAGGCCACGCGCATCCGCGTCACGTTGCGCGCGGACCCCGCCCAGACCCGGCTCGACCTCGTGGTCGAGGACGACGGCGTCGGCATTGCGCCGGCCGCGGCGCGCGGTTTCGGGCTGATCGGCATGGAGGAGCGGCTCGGCGCGCTCGGCGGCACATGGCGCATCCTGCCGGCCTGGCCGAACGGCACGCGGGTGGAAATGTCGATACCGGCCCGCGGCGATGCCGGCGCGGCGGACGCAACGGAAAGGCAGGCCGCGGAATGACCAGCGTGCTGGTGATCGACGACCA
>JBGGNI010000065.1:0-5560 GCA_041287585.1 Xanthobacteraceae bacterium | reverse complement strand
TCGCTTTCACTTATCAGGGCGAGGCGCTCGGCAAGCGCGTGCGGCCGCTCGCCGAGTCGCTCGGCGCCAAGCTCGTCCTGCCCTGCGACGTGGAGGAATCCGCTTCGGTTGATCGCGTTTTCACCGAGCTCAAGCGCGCCTGGGGCGGGCTCGATTTCGTCGTGCATGCCATCGCTTTTTCCGACAAGAACGAGCTGAAGGGGCGCTATGCCGACACCACGCGGGCCAACTTCGCCCGCACCATGGTGATCTCCTGCTTCTCCTTCACCGAGATCGCCAAGCGCGCCGCAGCCCTGATGCCGCAGGGCGGCTCGATCCTGACGCTGACCTATGGCGGCTCGACCCGGGTCATGCCCAATTACAACGTCATGGGTGTCGCCAAGGCCGCGCTGGAGGCCAGCGTGCGCTACCTCGCCGCCGATTACGGCCCGCAAGGCGTGCGGGTGAACGCGGTCTCGGCCGGACCGATCCGCACGCTCGCCGGCGCCGGCATCACCGATGCGCGGCTGATGTTCAACTACCAGAAGCGCCACGCCCCGTTGCGCCGCACCGTAACCATCGAGGAAGTGGGCGGCGCCGCACTGTACCTGCTCTCCGAGCTCTCCAGCGGGGTGACCGGCGAGGTGCATTTCGTCGATTCCGGCTACAACATCATCTCGATGCCGCACCCCGATGCGCTGAAGACCATCGAGGACGCCGAGGAGCGCGCCGCCGGCGGCGAGGTCGCGGCGGAGTAGGATCGCCGCGTCCGCCCCCGAAGGGTGTTAGCCTCCGACTGTGTCCTTATGGATCTTGCCGTCCTTCATGATGAGGACGAAGTTCTTCTCCGGATCCGCGATCAATGAAAGATCGGCGAGCGGATCGCCGTCCACCAGGATCATGTCGGCGAACGCGCCCTTCTCCAGCACGCCCAACTTGCCGGGATAGGGATTGCGCGGACCGGACAGCGCCAGCAATTCGCCATTGGTGCGGGTCGCCATGGTCAGCGCCTCGGCCGCGCTGTACCAGCGGGCGAGGTGGGTGAGCATCGTGCCCTGGCGCCGCGTCAGCGGCGCGGAGAACAAGAGGTCCGAGCCGAACGCCGTCCGGATGCCATGCTTGCGCACCAGCCGGTACATGCTGTCGGTCCCGGCGAACACCTGGATCTGCTTCGCCCGGCTCGGGCCGGTCAGCGGCGCGGAATCGTCGTCGCCGACGAATGGCTGGGTGCTCAGCCAGATGCCCCGCTCCGCCAGCCGCGCGGCGGTGGCCTCGTCCATCAGATGGCCGTGCTCGATGCAAGTGACGCCAGCCGAGAGCGAGCGCTGAATGGTCTGCGGCGCATAGGCGTGCACCGCGACATAGGTGCCCCAGTCGGCCGCGGTCTCCACCGCGGCACGCACCTCCGGCTCGGAGAAGGTCGTGGCGTCGAGCGGCGAGCGCGGCGAGGAAACCCCGCCGCCGCCCACGATCTTGATCTGCGAGGCGCCCTGCAGCATCTGCTCGCGTACCCGCATGCGCACCTCGTCCGCGCCGTCGGCGATTATGCTGGCGCCGGTCTGTTCCAGCGTGCCCGGCGTGCCGGCGGCGCGCGGCAATTCGGCCAGCGCCCGCAAATCGGCATGGCCGCCGGTGGCGGTGATCATGGCGCCGCAGGGGTAGATGCGCGGACCGGGGCTCAGGCCCTCATCGATCACCTGCTTGAGCGCGAAGGACGGGCCGCCGAGGTCGCGTATGGTGGTGAAGCCGCGCAGCAGCGTCTGCTCCGCCTGCGCCGCGGCGGCGAGATGCACATAGCCGAGATCGGCGGTCATCAGCGCCGGGATCGACAGCGCGGCGAACATGGCGTGCCAGTGCATGTCGATCAGGCCCGGCATCAGCACCCGGCCCTTGCCGTCGATCACCCGCGCGCCGTCCGGCGCCGCGGGGGTGCCGTTGGCGATGTCCTTGATCCTGCCCGCCTCGACCAGCAGGCTCGCGCCCTCGCGCAGGGTCGTCGACTTGCCGTCGAACAGCCGGACATTGGTGAAGAGGATGGGCCGCGGCGGCACCGGCGGCGCCTGCGCCAGGGCCGGCTTCGACAACCCCATGGCTGCGACCGAGGCAGCCATGCCGGCGACAAAGCCGCGCCGAGTGAGGTCCGCATCGATGCGCCGCGTCAGCGCCCGGATCTCCGGCCGGTGGCACAGGCAGCCGGTGTGGCCCGATACGTCCTCAGCCGATGTGCAGGAAAACATGCTCGCCCCCAACCGCCGCAATGGTGCGACAGTACGAGGACGCGGTACCCGCGCAACTCATCAAGTCGCGAGTGATGTTGTCATCGAAAGGGCCCGCGTTCACCCCTTCGCCGCAAGCGCGACGCGGTAGGAGTGCGCGGGATAGACGCCGAGGATGCGCAATTCCTTGGAGAAGAAGGCCAGTTCCTCCAGCGCCAGCTTCACCGGCCGGTCGTCCGGGTGGCCTTCGACATCGGCGTAGAATTGGGTGGCGAAGAACTCGCCGTCGAGCTGGTAGGATTCCAGCTTGGTCATGTTCACGCCATTGGTGGCGAAGCCGCCCATCGCCTTGTAGAGCGCCGCCGGCACGTTGCGCACCCGGAACACGAAGGTGGTCACTGTCGGCCCGTTGTTCGCCGGCGCCCAGTCGGCCTCCCGGGAGAGGATGATGAAGCGTGTGGTGTTGTGCGCTTCGTCCTCGATGTTCTCGGCGATGATGTCGAGCCCGTAGATCTCCGCGGCGAGGCGCGAGGCGATGGCCGCCCGGGTGAGGTCGCCGGCCTCGGCGATCTGCCGGGCCGAGCCGGCGGTGTCGGCGCCGACCACCGCCTTCAGGCCGAGCTTGCGGATGATGTTGCGGCATTGGCCGAGCGCCATCACATGGCTCTGCGCGGTCTTCACCGTGGCGAGGCTCGCGCCCTTCACCGCCATGAGCTGGTGGGAAAGCGGCAGGAAGAACTCGCCGACGATGTTCAGCCCGGAGGTCGGCATCAGATGGTGGATATCCGCCACCCGGCCGGCGACCGAATTCTCGATCGGGATCATGCCGAGATCGGCCTCGCCGTTCTGGATGGCGGCGAAGGCGTCCTCGAAAGTGGCGCACGGCACCGGCTCGAAGTCCGGATAGACCTCGCGGCAAGCGATGTGGGAGTTGGCTCCCGGCTCGCCCTGGAACACGACGGTGCGGCTGGTCATTTTGCGAGTCCTTCCTTGGAACGCCCTTCTTCACGCGCGAGCAGGACCCGCGCCTTTACCAGATCGTCCGGCGTA
Source organism: Xanthobacteraceae bacterium (assembly GCA_041287585.1). Lineage (GTDB taxonomy): Bacteria > Pseudomonadota > Alphaproteobacteria > Rhizobiales > Xanthobacteraceae > Ancylobacter. Next base: position 2,315 of record JBGGNI010000065.1, on the reverse strand, counting down.
TCGACACCGAGCGGCACGGTATCGACGATGGCGACGTCGATGCGCATGCCGGCTTCCAGCGCGCGCAGCTGCTCCAGCCGCTCGCGGGTCTCGAGCGCGGAGGGCGGCAGCGCGACGAAACGCTCCAGCGCAGCGCGCCGATACGCATAGAGACCGATATGGTGGTAAAGTGGCCCCTTGCCCCAGGGCGCGGTGGCCCGGGTGAAATAGAGCGCGCGCAGCCGGCCGTCGCCCAGCGGGCTGCCCACCGCCTTCACCACGTTCGGATTGGCCCGCTCCTCCTCGACCCGGATCTCGGCGGCAAGCGTGCCGATATCGACTGCAGCCTCATCCAGCAGCGCGAGCGCGGCGCGAATCAGGCGCGGGTCGATGGTCGGCAGGTCGCCCTGCACATTCACCACGCGCTTCGCCATCCGGTTGGGGTCGACGATGTTCAGTGCCTCGAAGATGCGGTCGGAGCCCGACGGGTGGTCGGCGCGCGTCATCACCGCCTCGAATCCGGCCTTCAGCACCGCTTCGCGCACGCTTTCGGTGTCGGTTGCGACCACCACACGGCCGATATTTGCCGCGGCGGAACGCCGCGCCACTTCGACGATCATCGGCCGCCCGCCGACATCGGCCAGCGGCTTTCCCGGCAGGCGGGTCGATGCCATGCGCGCGGGAACAAGTATCAGCGTGTCGGATGAGGGCATTTGCCCGCCTCGGGGAAGTAGAATCGGGGGTGGCGCCACGCTCCAGCCCGGTGGCGAAACGTAGCAACCGCGCGCGGCTTATACGGGTTGCACGGCCACCGTCAAAATGATTAGTTCCGCCCGCCGTTGGCGCCCGATAAGGGCGGCTGTTACCATTGAACGGCGCGGGGTGCGGACCTGCCGGAGGTGCCCGCTTCCCGTTCTTCGAGGGAGCCGAATTTCGATGGACAGCTTCGAGCTGAACAAGATCGCTGGTGCCATACTCGGCACGCTGACCTTCACGCTCGGATTGAGCATCGTTTCCGACATCATCTTCTCGCAGCATCCGCCGGCGAAGCCGGGCTTCGAGATCGTGGTGAAGGAGGCTTCCAGCGGCGAGGCGCAGGCCGCGGCTCCGGCCGACGTGCCGATCGCCAATCTGCTCGGCGCCGCCAGCGTCGAGCGCGGCGCAGCGCAGGCCAAGAAGTGCGGCGCCTGTCACAATTTCGTCGAGGGCGCCGGTCCCAAGGTCGGCCCTGACCTCTATGGCGTGGTCGGCCGGCCGGTCGCCAGCGCCGCCGGTTTCGCCTATTCGGCGGCGATGAAGTCGCACGGCGGCACCTGGACCTTCCAGGACCTGTCGGACTTCATCAAGAACCCGAAGGGCGACATCCCCGGTACCGCGATGGGCTTCGCCGGCCTGCCGAAGGAAACCGACCGCGCCGACCTGCTGGTCTATCTCAACACGCTCTCGCACAGCCCGCTGCCCTTGCCGCAGCCGGTCGCCGCGCCCGCGGCCGCTCCGGCCGCCGCACCCGCGGCTGGCGAGAAGCCGGCTGAAGCCAAGCCTGCTGAAGCCAAGCCTGCTGAGGCAAAGCCCGCCGCGCCGGCTGCTGCCGCTTCGCCGGCTGCCCCGGCTCCCGCTGCGCCCGCTCCTGCCGCGCCCGTGGCCGCGGATCCCAAGCCGGCCGAACCTGCGACGCCGGCTCCCGCCGCTCCGGCTCCGGAAGCCCCCGTGGCTCCGGCCCCGGCGCCCGCTCCAGAAGCTCCGGCTACGCCCCCGGCGACGCCGCCCGCTCAGTGAGCGGCCGCGCCGCGCGCTAAACATTGCGCGGCGTTCATGTTTTTCACGATCACGTCAGGCCGGTGGCGCTTCGCGCCCCGGCCTTATTCTTTTCCGAACGTAAGTTGCCATAATGACTTTTAGCCGGGGCCGCGTTGCCGACCCGGAGCCCGCCACAGCGAAGGGATGCCACTGGATGACGAGCCGCAACAGGACGCCCATGTTCGCCTGCGTCACGCTGATGCTCGCGTTCGGTGGCCTCGCCACGCCGGCCTCTGCCCAGACCACGCCGGCCGCGACGGCGCAAACCACCGCTCCGCCCGCCGCCGCCGATCCGCAGGCGCCGCCCTCGGAGATGCCGCCGCCGGGCGAGGTGCCACCCGCGCTCGCGCCCGCCGACGCGTCGCAATGGCGGCATGCCGTCGCGCTGCTCGGCACGCCCAAATACCCGCCGGACTTCAAGCATTTCGACTATGTGAACCCGGACGCGCCGAAGGGCGGGCTGGTGCGGCTCTCCGACAACGGTACCTTCGATTCGCTGAACGACATCGTTCCGCGCGGCAATCCGGCGGCCGGCATCA
>JBGGNI010000064.1:0-18233 GCA_041287585.1 Xanthobacteraceae bacterium | reverse complement strand
GAACACGGTGCGCACCATCGCCATGGACTCGACCGAGGGTCTGGTCCGCGGCACCGCGGTGACCGATACCGGCGGGGCGATTTCCGTGCCGGTCGGCGCGGCGACGCTCGGGCGCATCATGAACGTCATCGGCGAGCCGGTCGACGAGCTCGGCCCGATCATCGGCGAAGCGACCCGCGGCATCCACCAGCCGGCCCCCTCCTATGCCGACCAGTCGACCGAGGCCGAGATCCTCGTCACCGGCATCAAGGTGGTCGACCTGCTGGCGCCCTATTCCAAGGGCGGCAAGGTTGGCCTGTTCGGCGGCGCCGGCGTCGGCAAGACCGTGCTGATCATGGAACTCATCAACAACATCGCCAAGGCGCATGGCGGCTATTCCGTGTTCGCCGGCGTCGGCGAGCGCACCCGCGAGGGCAACGATCTCTATCACGAGATGATCGAGTCCAAGGTGAACGTCGATCCGCACGAGCATGACGGCTCCTCCGCCGGTTCCAAGTGCGCGCTGGTCTATGGCCAGATGAACGAGCCGCCCGGCGCCCGCGCCCGCGTCGCGCTGACCGGCCTTACCGTCGCCGAGCATTTCCGCGACCAGGGCCAGGACGTGCTGTTCTTCGTCGACAACATCTTCCGCTTCACCCAGGCCGGTTCGGAAGTGTCGGCGCTGCTCGGCCGTATCCCTTCGGCGGTGGGCTATCAGCCGACGCTCGCCACCGACATGGGCCAGTTGCAAGAGCGCATCACCACCACGCACAAGGGTTCGATCACCTCGGTGCAGGCGATCTATGTGCCGGCCGACGATCTGACCGACCCGGCCCCGGCCGCCTCCTTCGCCCATCTCGACGCCACCACGGTGCTGTCGCGCTCCATCGCGGAAAAGGGCATCTATCCGGCGGTGGACCCGCTCGACAGCACCTCGCGCATCCTTTCACCGCTGGTGATCGGCGAGGAGCACTACAATGTGGCGCGCCAGGTGCAGCAGACGCTGCAGCGCTACAAGTCGCTGCAGGACATCATCGCCATTCTGGGCATGGACGAGCTTTCCGAAGAGGACAAGATCACTGTCGCCCGCGCCCGCAAGATCGAGCGCTTCCTGTCGCAGCCCTTCCACGTCGCCGAAGTGTTCACCGGTTCGCCGGGCAAGCTCGTCGACCTCGCCGACACCATCAAGGGCTTCAAGGGCTTGGTGGACGGCAAGTACGATCACCTCCCGGAGCAGGCCTTCTACATGGTCGGCACCATTGAAGAGGCGATCGAAAAGGGCAAGAAGCTCGCCGCCGAGGCGGCGTGAGCCCCGCCATGCCGGAGCAAGCGGGCGCGCTCGCGATCGCCGATGCGGTCAACGAGGCGTGCCCGCGGTCCGGCAAGCCGATCAGCGCCGATTCGCTCACGCTCTATCGCGGCGCGGTGGTCGGTTTCTGCAATCCCGGCTGCCGCGACAAGTTCGCTGCGGCGGTCGATCAGTTCGAGCGGGCCTTGGCCGGACGCGGGGATGCCGCGCAGATCCCGACCGGCGGAACGGAGTAAGCCATGGCCACCTTCCCTTTCCAGCTCGTGTCGCCTGAGCGCCTGGTGTTTTCCGGCACGGTGACCGAAGTCATCGTGCCCGGCTCCGAGGGCGAGTTCGGTGTGCTCGCCGGCCACGCGCCGTTCGTGTCGACGCTGAAGCCCGGCATCCTCGTCATCAAGGGCGACGGCGCGCCGACCAAGCTGTTCGTGCGCGGCGGCTTCGCCGAGGCCAACCCGGCCGGACTTACCGTGCTCGCCGAAGAGGCCATCCCGCTGGCCGAGGTGCGGCCGGAGCGCCTGGCGCAGATGATCAAGGACGCCCAGGAAGACGTCGAAGACGCCAAGGACGACGCCACCCGCCTGAGCCGCCAGACCAGCTTGGATGCGCTCAAGGCGGCGGCGACCGCGATCGCCGACGAAGACCGCAAGCCGCACTGACGCCAAGCCTCACGGTCGCCAAGCCGCACGGCCGCTCGGAGCAACCGGGCGGCGCGTTCGCCCGCAGCCGATTGCCGGGAAACCATGCATGGAAACGGGCGCCGACGCCTTTAGCCGAGCCGATGTTTTCAGCAGGGCCGCCTGGACGCGCAACGCCGCGGTCTATGAGGCGATCCGGACCATGCCGTTCAACGAGGCGCTGGCGGCCGGCACGCTCCCAGCGGATCGCTTCCGCCACTACATGATCCAGGATGCGCATTATCTGATCGCCTTCGGCCGGGCGCTGGCCATTGCTGCCGCCAAGGCCGACGATGCCGACGGGCTGGTGCAGTTCTCCCAGGCGGCGACCATCGCGGTGGTGGTCGAGCGGTCGCTGCACGCCGATTTCTTTCAGCGATTCGGCGTCACGCAGCAGGATTTCGAGCAGGCGCCGCTGTCGCCGGTGTGCCACCATTACACCGGCTTCCTGCTCGCCACCGCCTATGCCGAGCCGTATCCGGTGGTGCTGGCGGGTCTGTTGCCCTGCTTCTGGATCTATGCCGAAATCGGCCGCGACATCCTCGCGCGTGCCGTGCGGCCGAATCCTTACGACGCCTGGATCGACACCTATGCCGGCGAGGAGTTCCACGAGGCGGTCCGCGCCGTGATCGCCACCGTGGACCGCGCGGCCGCCAAGGCGGCGCCGCACACTCTGGAGGCGATGCACGGCGCCTTCACGCGCGCTTGCCAACTGGAATGGATGTTCTGGGATTCCGCCTGGCGCCTCGCCGATTGGCCGGTCAGCTGAGCTCGCGTCGTCGCCGCTCTGGCCCCGTGGCCCGGAAGATGCTTTGCTCGTGCCACCGCGCTGGCGCATGAACGCCAGACCCGCCTTTGGGTGCGCGATGCAGGAGCGCCGGCCGGATGCAGGAAAGTTTGGGCGGAGCGGATGCAGCCCCGCGCGGGCGTTCCGAGGCGCCGATCCGGGCGCGGCTCTTAAAGGCCATCTTCGAGCGCCGTCTGGCGCCGGGTGAAAAACTTACCGAGGAACGATTGGCCGATCTGTTCGGCGTCAGCCGCACCGTGGTGCGCCAGGCGCTGGCCCGCCTCGCCCAGGACGGCATCGTCGAGCTTCGGCCCAATCGCGGCGCTTTCGTCGCTGCCCCCAGCCGGGCGGAGGCCCGCCATGTGATGGCGGCGCGTGCGGTGGTGGAGCCGGAAATCGCGGCATTGGCCGCGCGGTCCGGCGATGCGGACGGCATTGCCCGCCTGCGTCGCCACATCGGCGAAGAGGATGCGGCCCGCGCCGCCGGCGACCGGGCGGCGCTGATTCGCCTCACGGGCGAGTTCCACGTCACGCTGGCCGCGGTGGCGGGAAACCCGGTGTTCCTGCGCCTGCTGAACGAACTTCAGGCGCTGAGCTCCCTTGCCATTCTGCTTTATGCGCGCGGTGAGCACGCCAGCTGTCCGCCGCGCGAGCACGCCGAAATCGTCGGCGCCATTGCCGGCGGCGATTTCGAGGCGGCGGCGCGACTCATGCGGGCGCATCTGCGCCATGTGGAAGCGGATATGGACCTCAGCGAGCCCGAGGCCCGCCCCACCGACCTTGCCGCTGCGCTCGGTGTCCCGTCGCGGCAGCGCAAGGCGGTCTGACGCCCGATCAGGCGACCGGCGTCAGGCGCGCTCAGCGGCGGCGGCCCGGAGGCGGGCGGCGCTGGCCGCTGCCGATCGGCGGCGTGGGGCCGCCGGTCTTGTGGCGGAAGTTGATCCGGCCGCGTTCCAGATCGTAGGGCGACATTTCCACCACGACGCGGTCGCCGACGATAGTGCGGATGCGGTTCTTCTTCATCTTGCCCGCCGCATAGGCGAGAATCTCATGCTCATTGTCGAGCACGACCCGGAAGTTCCCGTCCGGGAGAACTTCGGTCACCGTGCCGTCGAATTCGAGCAGCTCTTCCTTCGCCATCCCTGGCTCTCCTCGTCTATGCAGAAGACGCGGCCCCGGCGCTCAGGCACCGGGGCCGCGCTGTTCGTTCAGCGGCTCGGGCGGCGGGCGCCGCGGAAGCCCTCTTGGCGGTTGCCGCCACGTTCCTCGCCGCCGCGTCCCGGCGACTGCATGAAGCGCACGCCGCTCAGCTCGCCGCCCGCCCGGTCGCCGCGCTCCAGCGCGGGCCGCTCGTGGCGGGTTGTCCTCTGGTCCGGCCGCGGATCCTGACGAGGGTCCTGGCGCGGGCTGTGGCGATGATCGGTGCGCTCGCCGGCCGGCCGGCCTGCGGGACGGCCATGGCGGTCGCCGTCGCGACGCACCGGCGGGCGGGCCGCCTGGTGCGCGCTGGGGTCGGCGCGTCGGTCTTCGGACGGGATCGAGATGCGGATCAGCCGCTCGATATCGCGCAGGAAGGCGCGCTCTTCGCCGTCGCAGAAGGAGATGGCGATGCCGTCGGCGCCGGCGCGCGCGGTGCGGCCGATGCGGTGGACATAGCTTTCCGGCACGTTCGGCAGGTCATAATTGATGACATGGCTGACGCCCGGCACGTCGATGCCGCGGGCGGCGATGTCGGTCGCAACCAGCACCCGCACCTTGCCTTCGCGGAAGGCGGCGAGCGCCCGTTCGCGCTGCGGCTGCGACTTGTTGCCGTGGATCGCCTCGGCATCGATGCCGGCGGCGACCAGGCTCTTCACCACGCGGTCGGCGCCGTGCTTGGTGCGCGAGAACACCAGAGCGCGTTCCACCGCCTTGTCGGACAGCACTTCGACCAGCAGGTTCGGCTTGCCGTTGCGATCGGTGAACATCACCTTCTGCTCGATCTTGTCGGCGGTCTTGGCGACCGGGGTCACGGCGACGCGAACCGGATCGGTGAGCAGCTGCGAGGCGAGCTTCTCGATTTCCTTCGGCATGGTCGCCGAGAAGAACAGGTTGCGGCGCTGCGCCGGCAACTTGGCGACGATGGCGCGAATGGCATGGATGAAGCCCATGTCGAGCATCTGGTCGGCCTCGTCGAGGACGAACACCTCGACCTCGTTCAGCCGCACCGCATCCTGCTGCATCAGGTCGGCGAGCCGGCCGGGGGTGGCGACCAGCACGTCGACGCCGTTCATCAGCGACCGGGCCTGACGCCCCAGCGGCACGCCGCCGATGGCGAGCGCGGTCGAAGGACGCACATGCTTGCCATAAAGGCGGAAGCTTTCAAGGATCTGCCCGGCGAGTTCGCGGGTCGGGCTCAGCACCAAGGCGCGCACGGCGCGGCGCTCAGGCCGGCGGCGGTTGGTGACGAGGTGATGCAGGATCGGCAGCGCGAAGGCGGCCGTCTTGCCGGTGCCGGTCTGGGCGATGCCGATCAGATCGTGGCCGGCCAGCACCTGCGGCACGGCCTGGGCCTGGATCGGGGTGGGGATCTCGTGGTTCGCCTCGGCGAGCGCCTTCAAAATGGGTTCGGCCAGGCCGAGTTCGGAAAAAGTGTTCAAAGACCGTTCTTTCATCGGCGTTGCGCGTCCGGCGCCGTTGGGGCGCCGGGCGGACATCGCGGGGGTTGAGGGACACCCCGCGCAGCCTGGGACGTCAGGAATCAAAAGAAAATTGCAGGGCCGAAAACCTACGACGACGCAAAAGCCGAAGCGGAGATCGAGCGACGCGGCCCTCGAACACGGACAAACGTCCGCATGCGACGCCTATGTGGCGCAAAAACGAGGTGATTTCAAGGTGCCGCAACGCACGCTATAAGCTGCAGCCATGTTTCCGGACGTGGTCGACCTTCGCAGCTTCTATGCCCAGCCGCTCGGCATGGTCACGCGCCGCCTGGTGGCGCGGGCGGTTCGTGCGCGCTTTGATGATGTGCACGGCCTCTCGGTTCTGGGCATCGGCTATGCCACGCCCTATCTCGGCGTGTTCCGCGGCGAATGCGAGCGTGCGCTTGCCTTCATGCCCGGCGCCCAGGGCGTGATGCGCTGGCCCTCCAAGGCCCCGACGCTCGCCGCGCTGGTGGACGAGACCGAGTTGCCGCTGCCCAATGCGGCGATCGACCGGGTCATCGCGGTGCACCTCTTGGAGATGACGCCCAACGCCGACGACGTGCTGCGCGAAGTGTGGCGGGTGCTGGCACCCGGCGGCCGGCTTTTGTGCGTGGTGCCGAATCGGCGCGGGGTGTGGGCACGCGCCGACACCACGCCGTTCGGCCATGGCCGGCCGTTCTCGCGCAGCCAGATCACCGCACTGCTGCGCGAGGCGCTGTTCACGCCGGTCGGCTGGAGCGAGGCGCTCTACATGCCGCCGCTGCAGCGCAACTGGCTGCTGCGCACCGCGGTGGCGTGGGAGCGCCTGGGCGCCACGCTCGCGCTGCCGTTTGCCGGCGTGCACATCGTGGAGGCCACCAAGCAGGTCTACAAGCCGGTCGCCGCACCGCGCCGTGCCCGGCTGCGCGTGCTCCGCCCGGTCTTGCTGCCGCAGCCGGCCGGTGGGTGAAGGGATTGAAACGAGTCGGGAGCGGTCTATATTCAGGCTAAATAAGGTCCGGCCGATGAGGTTTGTGATGAAGCTCTCTGAACGCATCAAGCCGATCAGCTATCTGAAAGCCCATGCGCCCGAGGTCATCAACAGCCTGAGCGAGCATCAGGAGCCAGTGATCATTACGGTGAACGGCGAGGCTCGGGCGGTGTTGCAGGATATCGACAGCTACGAGCAATTGCAGGAATCTTTGGCTCTGCTCAGGGTGCTGGCGATGGGTGACCGCGATCTTGAGGAGGGCAAGGTAACGCCGGTCGAGGAGGCGTTCAGACGGATCCGCGAAAGCGTCAAGGCCTGAATGGCCGATGCGCTACAGCGTTTTTCTGACCGCAGGCGCCGAACGCGATATTGCCGATCTGTATGACTACGTATCGGCGCACGATTCCGTCGAAAGCGCTGTCCGTCTTCTGTCCGGTCTGAATGAGGCTGTGCTCAATCTTGCCGAGCTGCCGCTGCGCGGCAATGTTCCAAAGGAGCTGGCATCGATCGGCGCCGCCGGCTTCCGAGAGCTGCACCACAAACCCTACCGCATCTTCTATCGAATCAGGGGCAACGATGTCTTTGTCGTCGCTATCGCGGACGGAAGACGCGACATCCAGAGCTTCTTGCGTTCCCGCTTGGTCCGCTTGTCCCGCTGATCACTCCTTGCGCGTCAGCAGGAACACCGCCTGCTCGCCGATCAGATTCCACACCCACCAGGGCGCAGTGAAGCGCACGCGGTGGCCGCCGGCGTTGAGCGCTGCGGCGCGCTCGATGCGGGCGCCGACGTCGTCCACCAGCGCGACGAAGTCGCGGATGGTGCAGAAATGGATGTTCGGCGTGTCGTGCCAGCTATAGGGCAGATTGTCGGTGCGCGGCATGCGGCCATTGACCATCAGATCGAGCCGCACCCGCCAGAAGCCAAAATTCGGGAACGACACCACCGCCCGGCGGCCGACCCGCAGCATCTGCTCCAGCACCCATTTCGGCCGGCGCGTCGCCTGGATGGTCTGCGACAGGATCACATAATCGAACGCATCGTCCGGATAGTCGGCGAGGTCGATATCGGCGTCGCCCTGGATCACGGCGAGGCCGCGGGCAACCCCGGCATTCACCCCTTCCCGCGAAATCTCGATGCCGCGGGCGTCGCAGTCGCGAGTTGTGGCAAGCAGTTCCAACAGCTCGCCGTCGCCGCAACCGACATCGAGCACGCGCGAGCCCGGCGTCACCATCTCGGACACCAGCAGCAGGTCGACGCGCTTGCCGGACGCGGCGCGGACAGCCTCCTGCATGGTCAGATCGCGCGGCGTCATTCGGCGACCCCGGCGGTGCGCGCCGCGGCGTCGAGGAAGCCGCGGGTGATGGCGAACAGCTCCGGCTCGTCGAGCAGGAAGGAATCGTGGCCCTTGTCGCTCTCGATCTCGGCGAAGGAGACCGAGGCGCCGGCCGCGTTGAGCGCGTGGACGACGGCGCGCGAATCGCTGGTCGGGAACAGCCAGTCGGAGGTGAAGGACACCAGGCAGAAGCGCGTCGGCGTGCGCTTGAAGGCGTTGGCCAGCACGCCGCCATAGTCTGCCGCGAGGTCGAAATAATCCATGGCGCGGGTGACGTAGAGATAGGAATTGGCGTCGAAGCGGTCGACGAAGCTGGCGCCCTGGTGGCGCAGATAGCTCTCCACCTGGAAGTCGGCGTCGAAGCTGAAGGTGCGGATGGCGCGGTCCTGCAGCCGGCGGCCGAATTTCCGGTGCAGCGAGGTGTCCGACATATAGGTGATGTGCGCCGCCATGCGTGCCACCGCCAGCCCCCGGCGCGGATTGCCGCCGTGTGCCAGATAGCCGCCGCCGTGCCAGTCGGGGTCGGCCATGATGGCCTGGCGGCCGACCTCGTGAAAGGCGATGTTCTGCGCCGAGTGGCGCGCGGCGGTGGCAAGCGGCATCGCTGCGAACACCCGTTCCGGGTAGCTCGCCGCCCATTGCAGCACCTGCATGCCGCCCATGGAGCCGCCGACCACCGCCAGCAGCCGCTCGATGCCCAGGTGATCGATCAGCATCGCCTGCGCCCGCACCATGTCGCGAATGGTGACTACCGGCATATCGAGCCCATAGGGCGCGCCGGTTGCGGGGTCGAGCGAGGAGGGGCCGGTGGTGCCCATGCAGCCGCCGAGCACATTGGAGCAGATGACGAAATAGCGATCGGTGTCGATCGGCCGGCCGGGGCCGACCAGCAGCTCCCACCAGCCGGGCTTGCCGGTCACCGGGTGGACATTGGCGGCGTGCTGGTCGCCGGACAATGCGTGGCACAGCAAAATGGCGTTGGAGCGCGCCGCGTTCGGCGTGCCGTAGGTCTGGTAGGCGATCTGGAACGGGGCGAGATCGACCCCGGCGTCGAGCTTGAGCGGCTGGTCGGCGCCGAAGCGGGCGAGCGCGGAATGCGGGTGGTCGGCCTCGCGGCGGGCGAGGGCGACGGTGGCGCCGGCCTCAAGCTGCGCGGATGTTTTGCCGGAGAGATCGATGGCGGCCATGATGGACGACCCAGGCTCAGACGTCCTAGCGGACGAAGGGTTCGTTATAACGGACGATTGCGATGCCGCCATGTTGGCCGCTTGTCAATATTCGTTTTGATCTCCGCGCCGCGCAGCGCTACGACATCGCCCGATGACAGCGCCCGCCGAAACCGTGCCCACCCTCGCCGAACTGCGCACCGAAATCGACCGTATCGATGCCGCCATGCATGCGCTGCTGATGGAGCGCGGCGAAATCATCGATCGGCTGGTGGCGGTGAAGCGCGCCCGCGCGCCCGAGACCTCCGCCTTCCGGCCGGCGCGGGAAGCCTCGATGATGCGGCAGATCGTCGATCGCCACCGCGGCCTGCTGCCGCTGGATACGGTGGAAGGCATTTGGCGCGTCATCATCTCCACCTTCACCTATGTGCAGGCACCCTATGCGGTGCATGTGGACCTGACCGCCGGCGAAGCGGCGATGCGCGACACCGCACGCTTCCATTTCGGCTTCACCGTGCCATTCCGGGCGCATATCGGCTCCGGCGCCGTGGCGGAGGCGGTGGCGGCTTCAAACGGCGATCTCGGCATCGTGCCGGCGGTCGGCGTGCCGGGCGCCGGGGCCTGGTGGAGCGCTCTGGAGCCCGAGGCGGCGCCGAAGATCATCGCCCGGCTGCCCTTCGTCGAGCGCGCCGACCATCCGGCCGGCATGCCGGTGTTCTGCATCGCCCATCCGGTGTCGGACGCCGCGGTGACCGAAGTCGCGGTGTGGAGCGTGCGGGTCGGCGGCTGGAACGCCGGCGCGGTGCGCGCCATCGCCCCGCTGGCCGAGGTGGTGGCGGTGCCGGACCGCGGGCTGGACGGTGCAGCGCTGCTGGTTTCGATCGATACCGGCCTGCCCGATGCCCCCGGTCTCGATGCCGTGCTGGCGGCGCTGCGCGCCAGCGGGGCGTCGGTGCGATCGGCGGCTCTCGTCGGCAGCCACGCCAGCCGCTATACCCACACGCCGCCGGCGGCTGACTGAGCCGGCATTCGGAGACTAGCTCATGTCGTCGCCCGCCGTTTCGCCGTCCGCACCCGCCCGCCCGCAGCCGCGCCCCGGCGTGTGGGCGGTGGAAGCCTATGTGCCGGGCCGCGCCCATGCCGGCGGCGGCGGCCGGGTGTTCAAGCTCTCCGCAAACGAGAATCCGCTGGGGCCGAGCCCGAAGGCGCTGGAGGCGTTCCGGGCCGAGACCGCGCTCGACCTCTATCCCGACGGCGCGGCCACAGCGCTGCGTGCCGCCATCGGCAATGCCTTCGGGCTCGACCCGGCCCGCCTGGTCTGCGGCACCGGCTCGGACGAACTCATCAATGTGCTGGCCCATGCCTATGCCGGGCCGGGCGACGAGGTGCTGTATTCGCAGCACGGCTTCCTGCTCTACAAGGTGGCGGCGCTGGCCGCCGGCGCGACCCCGGTGGTGGCGCCGGAGCAGGACTATCGCAGCGACGTCGACGCGCTGCTGGCGGCGGTGAACGAGCGCACCCGCATCGTCTTCCTCGCCAACCCCAACAACCCCACCGGCACCTATCTGCCGTTCGACGAGGTGCGCCGCCTGCACCGCGGCCTGCCGGGCCGGGTGCTGCTGGTGCTGGACGCTGCCTATGCCGAATATGTGCGGCGCAACGACTATGAATCCGGCATCGAACTGGTGGCGACCAGCCCGAATGTCGTGATGCTGCGCACCTTCTCCAAGATTTTCGGGCTCGCGGCACTGCGCGTCGGCTGGATGTACGGCCCGGCCGAGGTGGTGGACGCGGTGAACCGCATTCGCGGCGTGTTCAACGTCAATGCGCCGGCGCTGGCAGCCGCCACCGCCGCCATCGGCGATGTCGCGCATCTGGAGGCCTCGATCGCCCATAATGGCGCGTGGCTGGCCCGGCTGAGCGAGGCATTGGAGCGGATCGGGCTCGGCGTGGTGCCGAGCGTCGGCAATTTTCTGCTGGTGCTGTTTCCGGACCAGCCCGGCCGCACCGCCACTGACGCCGATGCTTTTCTCAGTGCGCGCGGGCTGATCCTGCGGCGCATGGATGCCTATGGCCTGCCACGGGCACTGCGCCTTTCGGTCGGCACCGAAGAGGCGAACCTTCTGGTCATCGAAGCGCTGACCGAATTCATGGGCGGCAGCCGTGGGACTTGATCCCCCGCTGCCCGCTCCGCTGGTCGGGCGCCTCTGCGTCATCGGCATCGGGCTCATCGGCTCGTCCATCCTGCGCGCGGCCGCCGTGCGGCGCATCGCCGGCGTGCTGGTGGCCGCCGACCGGGCGCCGGAGGTATGCGCGCGCGCCGCCGAGCTTGGGCTGGCCGATGAGGTGACCGCGGATCTCGGCGCGGCGGTGGCGGGGGCGGATATCGTCATCCTCTGCGTGCCGGTGGGGGCCATCGGCACCGTGGCCGCCGCTATTGCTCCACATTTGATGCCGGGCGCCGTCGTTTCCGATGTCGGCTCGGTGAAAGGCTCGGTGCTCGCCGCGTTCCTGGCCCACCTGCCGCCCGGCGTGCATGCCATCCCCGCCCATCCGGTTGCCGGGACGGAGTATTCCGGCCCCGATGCCGGCTTTGCGACGCTGTTCCACAATCGCTGGTGCATTCTGACGCCGCCGGCCGACGCCGACCCGGCGGCGGTGGAGCGGCTGTCCGCGGTGTGGCGGGCGATGGGTGCCAATGTGGAGGCGATGGGTGCCGAGCACCACGACCGGGTGCTCGCCATCACCAGCCATGTGCCGCATCTCATTGCCTACAACATCGTCGGCACGGCGGCGGACCTGGAGACGGTGACGCAGTCGGAGGTCATCAAGTTCTCCGCCGGCGGTTTCCGCGACTTCACCCGCATCGCCGCCTCCGATCCGACCATGTGGCGCGACATTTTTCTGCACAATCGCGAGGCGGTGATCGAAATGCTCGGCCGCTTCACCGAGGATCTGATCGCGCTCCAGCGCGCCATACGCTGGGAGCAGGGCGATGCGCTGTTCGAGCTGTTTACCCGCACCCGCGCCATTCGCCGCTCCATCATCGAGATGGGCCAGGAAACCGCGGCGCCGGACTTCGGGCGTTCGCACGAATGAGCCGGGCGACCACAGGCCCGGCTCTTGCATGCGCGGCGCGGCGTTCCGCGCCATGCGCACTTCATGATCCTGGGTCTAAGGTCGCGGCCGCCGTTGCCTTTCCCCGAAACGCGTCAAGCGGGAGTCCCGATGCTGCGCCGTCTTTATGACTGGGTGATCGACCTTTCCGAGCGCCCTTCCGCTCCCTGGGCGCTGGCCGCCGTCTCGTTTGCCGAGAGCTCCTTCTTCCCCATCCCGCCCGACGTGATGATGGTGCCGATGTGCGTCGCCCGGCCGCAGCGCGCCTGGTGGTATGCCTTCGTCGCCACCGTCGCCTCGGTGCTCGGCGGCCTGCTCGGCTATGCCATCGGCGCCTTGCTGTACGACACCGTGGGTGCCTTCCTGATCCGGCTGTACGGCTATGGCGACAAGGTCTCGGCCTTCGAGCAGGCCTATGCCCACTACGGGCACTGGATCATCCTGCTGAAGGGGCTGACCCCGATTCCCTTCAAGGTGGTCACCATCACCTCGGGTTTCGCCCATTACAGCCTGTTCTGGTTCATCGTCCTCTCCATCATCACCCGCGGCCTGCGCTTCTTCCTGGTGGCCGGCCTGCTGTACTGGATCGGCCCGGCGGCGCGCGAATTCATCGAGCGGCGGCTCGGCCTGGTCACCGCGGTGTTCGCCGTGGTGATGGTCGGCGGGTTCATCGGGGCGGCCTACCTGTTCTAGCCGGAGCGCATGGAAACCGAGCGTCTCACAGCGAACGCGGCCCGGCGCATTGCGCTGGCGGCGCAGGGCTTCGGCGAGCCGCGGCCCGCCGCCGCGCCCGACCGCCGGGCGCTGCGCCGTGTGCTGGGGCGGCTCGGGCTGCTGCAGATCGATTCGGTCAGCGTGCTGGTGCGGGCGCACTACATGCCGCTGTTCTCCCGGCTCGGCCCTTATCCGCGCGCGCTGCTCGACACCGCAGCGTGGGGCAAGCCGCGCGCCTTGTTCGAATATTGGGCGCACGAGGCCTCGCTGCTGCCGCTGGAAACCCACGCGCTGCTGCGCTGGCGCATGGAGCGCGCCGCGGCGGGACAAGGCATCTACAGCGGGCTGGCCCGCTTCGCCACCGAGCGCGCGGAGCTGATCGCCGCCGTCGAGGCGCGTATCGCCACCGAGGGCCCACTCGCCGCCTCGGCGCTGGAAGGCCCGCGCGGGCCGGGCGGCTGGTGGGGCTGGAGCGACACCAAGCGGGCACTGGAGTTCCTGTTCTGGGCCGGCCGGGTGACGGCGGCAACGCGGCGCGGCTTTGAGCGGGTCTACGACCTGCCGGAGCGGGTGCTGCCGGCCGCCGTCCTCGCTTTGCCGACGCCGGATGCAGCCGAGGCGCACCGGCACCTGCTGCGCATTGCCGCCCGCGCGCTGGGCGTCGCCACCGCCGGCGATCTGCGCGATTATTTCCGCACCGCGCCGCAGGACACCTATCCGGCGATCGGGGAACTGGTGGAGGCCGGCGAACTGCTGCCGGTGACGGTGGAGGGTTGGCGCCAGCCGGCCTATCTCGACCCCGCCGCGCGCCGCCCCCGCCGCATCGCGGCGCGGGCGCTGCTGTCGCCGTTCGATCCGCTGGTGTTCGAGCGCGCGCGCACCGAGCGGATGTTCGGCTTCCGCTACCGCATCGAGATCTACACGCCGGCGGACCAGCGCGTGCACGGCTATTATGTGCTGCCCTTTCTGCTGGGCGAGCGGCTGGTCGCCCGCGTCGACCTCAAGGCCGACCGCGCGGCCGGCCGGCTGCGCGTGCTCGCCGCCTTCGCCGAGCCCGACGCGCCGCCGGAGACCGCCGAGGCGCTGAAGGCCGAATTGGCGCTGATGGCGTTGTGGCTGGAGCTGGAAACGGTGGAAATCGTGCCGGCCGGCGATCTCGGGCCGGCCTTGGCGGCGGCCTGATCAGCCGGCCAGCGCCAGCCGCCGCACCTCGTTCGGCACCATGCCGCGCAGGCGCAGCGCCCGCAGGCTCTCCGCGCCGGTGGATTTGGCGAGCTTGCGGCCGGCGGTGTCGCATAAGAGCGGGTGGTGGGAGTAGGCCGGCTCGGGCAGGCCGAGCAGGCGCTGGAGCAGCCGATGCACCGCGGTGGCGGCGAACAGATCGCGGCCGCGCACGACGTGCGTGACGCCCTGCAGCGCGTCGTCGACCACCACGGCGAGATGATAGCTGGTCGGGGTGTCCTTGCGCGCCAAAATCACATCGCCCCAGGCGGCGGGGTCGGCCGCTTGCGGCGCGCCGTCCTCCATCCAGCTCAGCCCGGTGCCGGCCAGTGCCAGCGCCCGGCCCATATCGAGCCGCAGCGCAAACGGCTCTCCTGCGTTCCGCCGCCGGGTGCGCTCGTTGTCGGTCATGGCGGCGCGGGGGAAGGGAAACAGCGGCGCGCCGTCCGGGTCGCGCGGCCAGCCCGGCATCGCCTCGACCGTGCGGGCAATATCCGTGCGGCTCTCGAAGCTGGCATAGGTCAGCCCCAGCGCCTCCAGCCGGGCTAGCGCGGCGGCATAGTCCGCCATGTGCTCGGACTGCCGGCGCACCGGCTGCTGCCAAATGAGACCGAGCCAGCCGAGGTCTTCGACGATCGCGGCTTCGAACTCCGGCCGGCAGCGCACCGGGTCGATGTCCTCGATGCGCAGCAGAAAGCGCCCGCCGGCCGCCCGCGCCGCCGCTGCGTTCAACAGCGCCGAGCGGGCATGGCCGAGATGCAGCAATCCGTTGGGCGAAGGCGCGAAGCGGAAGACAGCCACGCCGGCGGCCGCTCAGTACTGCCGGGCGACCATCATCTTCTTGATCTCGGCAATCGCCTTGGCCGGGTTCAGGCCCTTGGGGCATGCCTTGGAGCAGTTCATGATGGTGTGGCAGCGATACAGCCGGAACGGGTCTTCCAGATTGTCCAGCCGCTCGCCGGTGGCCTCGTCACGGCTGTCGATCAGCCAGCGATAGGCCTGCAGCAGCACTGCGGGGCCGAGATAGCGGTCGCCGTTCCACCAATAGCTCGGGCAGGAGGTGGAGCAGCAGGCGCACAAGATGCACTCATACAGACCGTCGAGCTTCTCGCGGTCCTGGCGGGATTGCTGCCATTCGCGCTCCGGCGCCGGCGTCTCGGTGTGCAGCCACGGCTCGATCGAGGCGTGCTGGGTGTAGAACTGGGTGAGGTCCGGCACCAGGTCCTTCACCACCGGCATGTGCGGCAGCGGGTAGATGTTGACCGACTTCGCGGTGACGTCGTCCATGCTCTTGAGGCAGGCCAGCGTGTTGGTGCCGTCGATGTTCATCGAGCAGGAGCCGCAAATGCCCTCGCGGCAGGAGCGGCGGAAGGTCAGCGTCGGGTCGACCTTGTTCTTGATCCAGATCAGCCCGTCCAGCACCATCGGGCCGCAATCGTCGCGGTCGACATAATAGGTGTCGACCGCCGGATTCTTGCCGTCGTCCGGGTTCCAGCGATAGATGCGGTACTCGGTCAGCCGGTTCGCCCCGGCGGGCTTCGGCCACACCGTGCCCGGCACAAGCTGCGAGTTCTTCGGAAGGGTGAGCTGGACCATGGTTCAACCTCGAAAATAGGTCACGGGCTTCGCCCGGCGGAAGACAGCGCATCAGCTTTTTGTTTGTCGCCAGCACCCAGGCCGCCGGCATCGTCCGGCAAGGGACCGCGCCACGGTGCCGCTTTCGCGCCCAGCAAGCGATGCAGTTGCCCGTCGCTGGAAGACCACAGCAGCACCAGCCGTTCCAGCGCACGTATGGCACCGGCGCCGGTCGCGTGCAGCAGCGACCGAGCCGTCCAGGACGTACGTGCCGGGCCGGTCCGGGCGATCATGCTCGGCGCGCCGGACTGACCGATCACGCCCGGCGATACATCGGCAAGGCGCAGGCCGTGCCACATCGGCGACCAGAGAAAATCGTCGATCGGCATCAGCCTGCCGCCACGGTGAACGATACGGGCCAGCAACTGTTCCGCAGCTTTGCGGGTAATCATATAGCCGGCGGAGCCGAAGCTCGGCCGCAGCGAACGAACGAGTTCGCACCCGCCGACCGTTGCGGTCCGCAGGACCTTGCGGGTGCCC
Organism: Xanthobacteraceae bacterium; assembly: GCA_041287585.1. Taxonomy (GTDB): domain Bacteria; phylum Pseudomonadota; class Alphaproteobacteria; order Rhizobiales; family Xanthobacteraceae; genus Ancylobacter. The sequence goes on along the minus strand of JBGGNI010000064.1, from coordinate 2,163 downwards.
CGACGGGAGGACCCCTCCAGCTTCACGATGTCGGTCGCCATCCCGACCGCCAGCAGCGCGCGGACAACCTCCCGGAATGCAGGACGGGGCAACGCATCGTCTTCCAGCACCAGCGCATGCTGGAAGCCCGAGGCCAGAAATTGCCGCCACACCAACATATGCCCGGCGACGCAGGCCTCCTCCGCCAACATGAAATGACGCGGCCGGCGAATGTTATGGCCAAGGCCGTGCGGTGGCAGGGTGATCGTCTTGCCGCGCATCGCCAGGATCGCAGCCGAATCCAGCCGCCAGTCCAGGCCGGCCACCCGGACGACCGGCCACGGCATGCCGCCGAAACTCTGCCGGATCGACGCCCAGCGATCGGCCGAACGGTCGAGATTGATCACGAAGATGCCCAACTGGGCCGTCCCGCCGGTCTCGTTCTCCGTTACGGGATTCGACCGCGCCATAATCACACCGACATCTTGCTGGCCAACATCAGCTGTCCAATCAATACACCCGCTTGCGCGGCTCGATGTACTGGATGTCGTTGGTCATGGTGTAGGTGTGCACCGGGCGGTCGTCGAGGCGCACGGTGCGGCGGTCGAAATCGACGAAGGCCAGCGTGTGCTTCATCCAGTTGGCGTCGTCGCGCTCGGGAAAGTCCTCGCGGGCATGGGCGCCGCGGCTCTCGGTGCGGGCGGCGGCGCCTTCCATGGTGACGGTAGCGAGGCCGATGAGGTTGTCGTATTCCAGCGTCTCGATCAGGTCGGAGTTCCACACCAGCGAGCGGTCGGTGACGCGGATGTCGTCGGTGCCGGCGAACACCTCGGCGATCAAATGGCGGCCCTCTTCCAGCACCTCGCCGGTGCGGTAGACCGCGCAATTGCTCTGCATCACCTTCTGCATGGCGAGCCGAAGCTCGGCGGTCGGCGTGCCGCCGGCGCTGTTGCGGAAATGATCGAGCCGCGCCAGCGCGGCGTCCGCCGAGCCCGGCGGCAGCTCGCGGTGCTTTTCGCCCGGCGTCACCATCTCGGCGCAGCGCAGCGCTGCGGCGCGGCCGAACACCACGAGGTCGGTCAGCGAATTGGAGCCGAGCCGGTTGGCGCCGTGGATGGAGACGCAGGCACATTCTCCCACCGCCATCAGGCCGGGCACCACATGGTCCGGATTGCCGTCCTTCTTGGTGACGACCTCGCCGTGGAAGTTGGTGGGGATGCCGCCCATGTTGTAGTGCACGGTCGGCAGCACCGGGATCGGCTCCTTGGTCAGGTCGACGCCGGCGAAGATCTTGGCGCTCTCGGAAATGCCGGGCAGCCGCTCGTGCAGGATCGCCGGGTCGAGATGGTCGAGGTGCAGATAGATGTGGTCCTTGTTCTTGCCGACGCCGCGGCCCTCGCGGATCTCCATGGTCATGGAGCGCGAGACCACGTCGCGCGAGGCAAGATCCTTCGCGGAGGGGGCGTAGCGCTCCATGAAGCGCTCGCCCTCGGAATTGGTGAGATAGCCGCCCTCGCCGCGCGCGCCCTCGGTGATCAGGCAGCCCGAGCCGTAGATGCCGGTCGGGTGGAACTGCACGAACTCCATGTCCTGCAGCGGCAGGCCGGCGCGCAGCACCATGGCATTGCCGTCGCCGGTGCAGGTGTGGGCGCTGGTCGCCGAGAAATAGGCCCGGCCATAGCCGCCGGTGGCGAGAATGACGGTGTGGGCGCGGAAGCGGTGGATGGTGCCGTCGTCCATCTTCAGCGCGACGATGCCGCGGCAGCGACCGTCCTCGTCCATGATCAGGTCGAGCGCGAAATACTCGATGAAGAACTCGGCGTCATGCTTCAGCGCCGCGCCGTACAGCGTGTGCAGAATGGCGTGGCCGGTGCGGTCGGCGGCGGCGCAGGTGCGCTGCGCGGTGCCCTTGCCGTAATGGGTGGTCATGCCGCCGAACGGGCGCTGATAGATGCGCCCCGCCTCGGTGCGCGAGAACGGCACGCCCCAATGCTCCAGCTCATAGACGGCGGCCGGGGCGTTGCGCACCAGATATTCGATCGAGTCCTGGTCGCCGAGCCAATCGGAGCCCTTGACCGTGTCGTACATATGGAAGCGCCAGTCGTCCTCGCTCATATTGCCGAGCGCGGCGGCGATGCCGCCCTGGGCGGCGACGGTGTGCGAGCGGGTGGGAAACACCTTGGT